>CALGTP010000140.1 GCA_937902105.1 uncultured Actinomycetes bacterium | reverse complement strand
GCCGCCGCCCTCTCCGCGTCCGCCGCCCTCTCCGCAGCCGCCGCCCTCTCGGCCGCCGCCCTCTCGGCCGCCGCCCTCTCGACCGCCGCCGCTCCTGCAGTGAACTGACAGAATCTCGGGCCATCGGCACGATGCTGCCGGCATACCCCGCACGAGGGTTGGCGCGAGAGCCTGTGGAACCCATCTCCGGTGTCTTGACCGGCGGCGGTCAGGATCCCATTGCAGCACTCGGAGTGTAGGGCATGTGCCAGGAGGCCGCACAGCAGGCCCACCTCTCCGCCCTCCGGGATTTCCTCCATGCAGACATAGCACATCTGCGCCGACGCCGCCGCGGGTGGGACGACCGTCTCCATGGGGGGATCAGCTCCTGCAGCTATACTCAGGATGATGTCAATCGCGCGTTCTGCGGCCTCCGTCGAGAGAGTACCCAGCCGTCCTTGGACCACCTCCAGTGCACGTGTCGCGGCCGCCTCCAGTGCACGTTTCGCGGCCGCCTCCGCCGTCGGGAACAGTTTCGCCTGCAGCCGCACTGCGACGTCCCTGAGCATGATGGGCAGGTCATGCTGCAATGACGTGACCCGCGCTTCCGCGCGCTCAGCCGTCCTCTGGACCGCGACAACAACTCTGTGGAGTGCGTCGACTGCATCGAGCGCATTCTCGGCTTGGCGACGTGCCTCATGGGCAACGAGATTGGACCGTGCGGCCTCCGCAGCCCCAACGGACGCCAGCTTGTTCGTCGCAAACTCCTTCAGGGCCTTTCGATAGTTACGATTTTTGGCCTGCAGCTGGCCGTCTTTGTAACTCATTGACTCGGTGTACACGGGCGGCGCGTCGGCCGGGTCGTTGGTCATGGAGAATCGGAGCTGGCACCTCTTCTCCTCGGCATTGAACCACCACAGGAGGACTTGAAGATCGGCACGGAACCAGGCTTTCTGATCCTCGGTCCAGCCGAGCTCCTCGAGCACGACGTCAACGCAGCGCGTTAGCGCGCGGACGCAGTTGCAAGAGTCTCGGAATCCATGTAGTGGCCACAGGTTGTCGCCGGCCCTGAAGAAGTGATGAGGACGATCCCCGATGGCAAATCGGTCCATTGGTCGGGCCGCTATGCCGCGAGTGCGGTCTCAGCCCAAGGAAAAAAAGGGAAGCCAGCCCTGCTGAGGTCTGCAGATTTCTGCAGGCCTGCGATTTTTACCGGTATACTATCCTTTTCCATAAAAGGTCATATGAAATGTTGCGACACAATCAAAAAGCGACCATTACCTCGCGGCAAGGGTGGCTACGGCGACAAGCTCGACCATCCTGGACCTTGGCAACCTTACCCATCGCCCCCTAGTCCGTAGTCCCAAAGGCCCTCTTCCCTCATGGCCCCATCCTTCATGCCCCCCTCTTGCCCCCTCCCCGCTCATACCCACCGCGTACCCACCCTCAGTGCCCGAGCGCCTCGGCAAACTCGGCGTAATTGGCCTTGCCATCGACCGCTGAGTCGAGATGGTGCATCGAGAGACCGACGGGCGGACGGCTATTGAGGTGGAGAGCTGGCGTTATGATCGCCCTTGTTATGTCTAAGGGCCGGGGGGGGACGATTCATTCACGGAGTAACGGCACATAAGTCGAATCCGTTCCAATCAGCGGTTTCAGCGCAGGATGCCCTTGCTCTCAGGAATTCTCAGTGAGATGTGGTTACCGGTACTCTGTGAGTTCCATGGCGCTCTCTGCAGGTCCGGGGGGCCTTGGGACAAACGGAGAAGGCACCGCGATTGTCCTTGGGACTGGCGCCGAGGACATAACCCATGGTGCTGCGCCATCAGGGCGTACGGACGCCGATCGCAAGAGGCAACGCGATTACCAAGCTAAGCACGTGAAGAATAAGAAGGACGCTGCTGACGAAGCTGCCCGAGAACTTGCTGACCTACGCGCTGAGAGGGTGGCGATGGAGCTGATTCTGTTCAGCGCTTTACCCCAGACTGATGGGCCTTCAAGCAGCGAGCCCTTGAACTTGTTGACGGTGGCGCAACGAATTGCCAGCGAAGCCATCCTTACTCGAAGGGCTGGGCCAAGTATCATGGGTGCGAATGCGCCTGCCTTGCCAACCCAGGAATCTGCACCAGTGGGACGTGACCCAGTGCTTGGCGATCGGCCCATGATTGTGCCCATTGATCTCACTGAGCTTCTGAAGACCATCCAGGACAAGCTACCACTCCAGGTTCTTCTTGACAAAGCTCCCACTGCTGCAAGGTTGGACAAGAAGCACAGGGGAGTCATTGATATCACAACGGGCACTGCAAACGAGGTGGGCGTGCTGCAAATATCTACCGAGCTCAAGCAGCTGTTGGGCATCTCGGACGATGATTCGAAACGGTGCACGTCCGCGGCAAATGTGCTTCGCATCAACTCGATCGGGGCGATCGGGGCGTACATGTCCTCGAATTTGACAAAGGTGCATGGTCATTGCATGGGCGTACTCAACTTGCTTCTCGGCGGGACGAAAAGGTGGCGCCTCTGGAAGCCTGGTCGGCATCCGGATGCCACGTCCGTTGAGGATGTGCAACTCGATCAACAACCAGGTGAGCTGCTCTGGCTCCCGCCAGGGTGGTACCATGAGGTATTCACGAGTGGCATCGCATTCATGAAAACGAGCAGGCATAGAGACGTGAATGCTGATGGGGGGGTTGCATATAGCTTGGCATGTTGGCATGTGCCCACGGCGTTGCGGGCGCAGACTGTGTTGGCGTACGCATTGGGCAAGAGTGTAGAATCCCAAGGCGGTGCAGGACCGCTTGATGTGAAGGGGCGGTCGCAAAAGTTGTATGAAGTCTTTGTTGACGGTGTCGTAGAGAGGTCTCAACTGTCTTCTGATGCGATGGTCTGAGGACAGTTCACACCGCCGCCTCACACACTCGTGGTGCCGGTGTGGGCGCTGCAAGCGCGCGGCGATGAAGCGGACCTGTTCAGAAGCGCGTGCGCGCGAGGCGGCGCAGGGGCCGCCTCCGACTCGGGTTACGGGTACTTCCGGCGACTCCGACGGCACGCGCGCGGACTGGCTCGAACACAGACATCCGCTCGGTGCGTCGAAGCGAACCGACTGCTGCGCGCATGCTCCCGGCCGAGCGCGAGAAGGCGCTCGGTGGACGGACGATCGAGGAGGTATTCGCGCGTGGACTTTGACACACACACACAGCCCCCCAATGCACTCTCGCGCAGGCCCTCGCCGATCAGACGCGCAGCCTCGGCCGCGCACGACGAGCTGCTCAGATCGAGCGT
>CALGTP010000139.1 GCA_937902105.1 uncultured Actinomycetes bacterium | reverse complement strand
TCTTGCCACTCCCGACCCTCATTTTTGGCGCGCTCAATGATTTTGTCGTCAATATCGGTGATATTTGAGACCAAACGTACCTCTAGGCCAGTCCACTGCAGGTAGCGACGCAAAATGTCATAGACCAAGGTCGCTCGCCCATGCCCGAGATGGGGAGGGCCGTACACCGTGGGACCGCAGAGGTAAATCCCCACCTTGCCAGGTTCCCGCAAAGCCAACGGGCGAACTTGAGAGGTTGCGGTATCAAACAGCCTGAACATGCACTACGAGCCTACGCCCCCGTTGCCGTGTCACCTATAACCTGCAACCCATGGCAGTGACTAATTCGGACTCAAATCCGACGAACATTCCCGACAAGCCCTCACTCGATGGCATTGAGTCAGCATTGGCTCAGATCTGGCAGGACGAAGGCACCTATACCTTTGACCGCACTGCGCCCCGCGAACGGGTCTACTCAATTGATACTCCCCCACCCACAGTGAGCGGTTCGTTGCACATGGGTCATGTCTTTTCGTACACCCACACCGACACCATTGCGCGCTACCAACGTATGACTGGCAAAGCAGTTTTTTATCCCATGGGTTGGGATGACAATGGTCTGCCCACCGAACGGCGAGTGCAGAATTACTTTGGCGTACGGTGCGATCCCCATGTCGCCTATGAGCCGGATTTTCAGCCTCCATTTCGTGGTAACCCACCCAAGGATCATCAACCGATTTCCATCTCGCGTCCGAATTTCATCAAGTTATGCGAAGAACTGACTCACGAGGATGAAAAAGTTTTTGAGGATTTGTTTCGTCGCCTCGGATTATCCGTGGATTGGGATTATCTCTACACAACCATTGAAGATCGCAGTCGCCGCGTCAGCCAGCGCGCCTTTTTAGGCAACTTAGAACGCGGTGAGGCATACACCCAAGAGGCCCCAACGCTCTGGGATGTGGATTTTAAAACTGCCGTTGCTCAAGCAGAACTTGAAGATCGTGAACGTCCTGGGGCGTATCATCAAGTTTCCTTAGCGCGCAGCGATGGATCTGGCGACGTTGTCATTGACACCACGCGACCAGTGCTGCTTGCTGCATGTGTTGCCCTCGTGGCGCATCCTGATGACCCGCGTTACCAACCTTTATTCGGTACAACTGTGCGCACTCCGTTGTACGGCGTTGAGGTTCCCGTATTGGCGCATCCTTTAGCGCAAATTGATAAGGGCACGGGCATTGCAATGATTTGTACGTTCGGCGATCTCACCGACGTGATTTGGTGGCGTGAACTTAATCTGCCGACACGAGCCATCATTGGCCGCGATGGTC
The DNA here is from genome assembly GCA_937902105.1 of uncultured Actinomycetes bacterium. Lineage (GTDB taxonomy): Bacteria > Actinomycetota > Acidimicrobiia > Acidimicrobiales > Ilumatobacteraceae > Casp-actino8. The sequence continues at coordinate 33,593 of CALGTP010000139.1, read as the reverse complement.
GAATAATCAACACACCGCCTCATGGTCTTGATAGCGCAGCAGGGATTGCCGCCTACGAACAAATCGCCGGGCTATTTATCAACCAAGCCCAGACAAAGGTCGTTGAGGCGCTACGTGAATCTGGAGCGATGCTTGGTGAGCCACGAGCCATTATGCACCCTGTGAAATTTTTTGAAAAAGGTGATCGTCCCCTTGAAATCGTGACCAGTCGCCAGTGGTATATCCGCAACGGTGGACGCGACGCAGATCTTCGTCATGCATTCGTTGATCGTGGAAATCATTTGGCATGGCATCCCGATCACATGCGTCATCGCTATTCAAATTGGGTTGAAGGATTAAATGGTGATTGGCTGATCAGTCGCCAGCGTTATTTTGGCGTACCTGTGCCAGTGTGGTACCGCCTTGACGAAAATGGTGAGGCGATTCACGATTCGCCAATCATGCCCTCGCACGATGTGTTACCGATTGATCCATCAACCGATGTCCCACCCGGTTACAGCGCTGATCAACGCCACCAACCCCATGGCTTCATCGGCGACCCCGACGTTATGGATACTTGGGCTACTTCCTCGTTATCACCCCAGATTGCCGGAAAATGGGAAGACGATGCAGACTTATTTGCGCGAATTTTCCCGATGGACTTACGTCCACAAGCTCATGACATCATCCGCACTTGGCTTTTTAGCACCGTTGTGAGATCACATTTCGAACACGATTCATTGCCTTGGAAGAACGCCGCCTTATCGGGTTGGATCCTTGATCCAGATCGTAAAAAGATGTCCAAGTCCAAGGGCAATGTGGTGACCCCGCTTGATCTGTTTGAGAAATTTGGCTCTGACGCAGTGCGTTATTGGGCCGCATCAGCACGTCCGGGTATTGATACCGCATTCAGCGAAGATCAGATGAAGGTCGGCAAAAAGTTGGCCACCAAACTTCTCAACGCCACCAAGTTTGTGCTCTCATTTCCCGAACCAGCCATTGATGCCAGACCCACAACGGCTATTGACTTGGCGATGTTGGCTCGCGTTGCGCAAACCATCAACGAAGCCACTACGGCCTTTGAGCAGTACGACTACGCCCGCGCCCTTGAGCGAACTGAATCAATGTTCTGGTGGTTCTGCGATGACTACGTGGAATTGGTCAAGGGGCGCGCCTACGACAGCCAAGGCCCCGAGGCTGCTGGCTCAGCGCTCAGCGCTCTGCGCTTGGCTCTGTCGGCCCTACAACGCCTCCTCGCCCCATTTATGCCCTTCACCACGGACACCGTCTGGCGTTGGTGGCAAAATGGCTCCGTGCACACCGCTGCATGGCCTGCGGTCAGCGAACTGGGCAGCATCGGCGATAGCACCATTCTTGAGCCCATTGGCGAGATCCTGAGCCAAATCCGTCGCTCAAAGACGGACGCTAAGACATCCCAGAAAGCCGTCGTGACGCAAGCCGTCGTGACTGCCAACGCTGAGGTGCTGGCAGCCTTCGAATTGGGTCGCTTAGACCTCGGCGAGGCTGGCAGCGTGGCTCACTGGGTCACCGTTGTTGCTGCAGGCGAAACCTCAGTGCGCTCAACCCTGGCCGCTCCCGAGACAGGGAACTGAAGCCCATACCAGCCATCTCACAGGTAGTTTGGAGACCCTGTGACGGACTCGCTCGAACCTGATACTGATCAGCCCGCGGCTGAATCTGAAAATTCGGCGGCTGACCCTGCGACTTTTCTGCCGAGCCTAAAAAAACGGCGGCGGACTTTGCCTCAGCGGCTCGTACTGACGATGAACATCTTTGTGATTTTTGCCTGCTTTGGCACCGCAATTGGGATCTATTACAGCAACGAGAAAGCTAACGATCGCAAAGTTGTCAACATCTTTGGCTCCGGGGGAATCCCAACCCTCACTTTGCCGACTGGCGCTATTCCGCTTGACCCAATAACGGGACTTCCAGTGATTGATGACTCCTTGACACCGGTGGATCTCACGGCAAAGAATATTTTGATCACTGGTAGCGATAACGGGGCCTGCATGGATCCAAATTCCCCCTATGCAGATGCCTTCGGCGACCGTAGTGGTATCGGCGAACGCTCGGACACGATCATGATTCTGCGTTTAGATCCGACGACTAATGCCGCTGCCATTCTTTCGTTCCCGCGCGACTTGTGGGTGCGAATTGGCGGCCGAACAACCAAGAGCCGAATCAACAGTGCCTTCAACCGTGATGATCCCAATGAATTGATTTTGACCATCTTTGACAACTTCGGCTTGGTGGTTGATCACTACATCAATGTCGACTTCTGCGCATTTAAGGAAATTGTTGATGCAATCGGTGGCGTGCGGGTTCCCTTTGCCTCACCAGTCAGAGATAAAAAATCGAAGCTATTGATTGAAACTGCGGGATGCCACACCTTCGGTGGCGAAGAAGGTTTGGCATACGTCCGTTCACGCCATTTCTACTACTACAAAGCAAATACAAAAACTTGGTTAGAAGACCCAGCAGCCGACCGTGGTCGAATTTCGCGCCAGCAAGACTTCTTGCGCAGAGCTATCCAGAAAGCGCTCGATAAATCTGTCGGCAATCCGAGAATTGCTAAAAATCTTGTTGATGCAGGTCTGCAATATGTCATTACCGATAGTGGTCTCACTGTCGGCAAGATTCTTGATATCGCGACGGGGATGAAGAATCTTGACCCTTCAACGATGCAGACATATCAAATTGAAGGCAAGGGCACACAGATCGCTGGTCAATCCGTGATTGAGCCCGCACTCGATGGGGAAAATATGAAAGCGGTTCTCGCCGTTTTTCAGGGCCGAGCACGTTTGGTTGACGCACCCGATCAAATCTTTGCACCAACCACGACAAAACCGCCAGCAACGACAGCCCCGTCAAACACTCAAACAACTATCAAACCTGCAGCGACCACGACATTGCCGCCTGTCTATGTCGAGTCAAACAGTGTCGGCGTTCTCCCACCCGACGATCCTTCTTGCCGCTAATCTCCAAGAACCGCTTGTAAGGCCGCAGGAATATCACTTGGCCCGTCGATGCAGGCGATGCGCGCACCGACTTGCCATGCCAAGACTTGAGCCTCTGCATCATCACCACATGGTGCAAGAATGACCACTTCATCTAAGGCCCGCGCTGCCGCCTGCACATCACCGGCGACCGTGGCGCGACAATCACTGAGGATCACCGTGATTCGCCGACCCGCTCGCGTGCGCGATAACTGTTCTCCAGCACTACGAAGCGCTCCTGCAAGATCTGTCGTGCCAAAACCGCGTAATGCCAACACATCATTGATCACCTCTTCGCTGGACTTCATCGATGTTTGGCCTTTGGCGATGACAACATCTTTGCCAAAAGCAATCACGCTGTAATCAGATGGACTGCGCCAAGCAACCGCTGCCGCCGCCATGGCGCTCGTAGCCAAAGGTTTTCCTCCCATTGAGCCACTGCGATCCACCAATAAAGAAATCGCCGTTCCGGGTCTTGCCCAACTGCGCACCTTGAGACCTTCTGGATCAATGGCCTGATGTGCCGCGTGGGCCTCAAGAATCATGTTCATTGAGGCATCAAGATCGATGTCACCCGCGTCTGGACTATAGGGGCGAGTGACAATCTTGCCAATACCGCGCGGTGTCACTGGTCCTCGCCGTGAGACATCCAAGAACAAACGACCCGCCAAACGTTTTGCTAACTCTCGCAACTTCTGATCTGTGGCGCCGGTGAGATCAGCCAATAACGCCAACATCGCGTCGGGATCTTCTTCAAGGGCCTCGTCCACGGCAGACTCATCAAGTTCACCAACTTCTGGAGAGACCTGTTCAAATTGCGGATTGCGCGACAACTCGCGTCGCGACAAAGTTTTCTTTGACGCTTCACTGACCGCATCATCGGCGGCGGCACCCTCTTTGGCTAAGGGGTCGCCCCCATCGGGGCGTTCACTTTTCCCGCTTCGCCCGGCGATGTCGGAGCAAACACCTCATTCCACAATTCACTGATGATCTCTTCAGAAGTGCGCGCACTGCCCTCGCGCACACGCACCCGGCCCGACAATGCCACCAATGCAGCATCAAGTCCCACGGCAGGGTCAGTGACCTTGGAAGCTCGCACGGACGCCAAGGACACTGCCACCGCGGCCATGTCAATCGCTCCACGTACTGATGAACCAACGCGTAATTCAGCATGGTTACGCGTTCGCCTCACAAGTTCAACTACCTTGTCAAGCCAACCTGCTGGTAATCCCTGGACTCCACGAGAGGCAATCTGCTGTTCAACTTCAGCTGACTGATAACCCACGGACACGCGACACACACGATCATAAATCGCCCCAGAAATGCGCGCAGTTCCCACCGCATCAAACGGATTCATTGCGGCAACTAATCGAAAACCAGTTGAGGCTCGTACTCGACCATAACGCGGCACATTCAATTCACCTTCACTCATCACGGTGATCAAAACATTCAATGTTTCTTCGGGGATACGGTTGATTTCTTCGACATACAGCAACGCGCCATCGCGCATCGCAGTTATCAAAGGACCGTCCACAAAAACGTCGGGGTCATAGCCATCAGAGAGCACTCGGGCGGGATCAAAATGACCGACCAAACGCGCTGGAGTGAGTTCGGCATTACCTTCAACAAAGACAAAACCGATGCTCAAACCTTCAGCCACAGCGCGTAAGAGAGTGCTCTTACCTGTTCCTGGTGGACCTTCAAGTAGTACGTGTCGATCAGCATCGAGGGCGGCCACGACCAGTTCGACTTCACGACGGCGCCCAATGACGATGCCCTCAAGGGCCGTAATCAATGTACTACGAGGAGATTGAGTCATAAGAAGAATCGGGTCAGAAGAAGAATCAGGCGTTCACAATAACGCCACGAATATTCGTGCCGTCGCGCATCGCTTCGTAACCTTCGTTGATGTCTTCCAACTTGTAAGTATTGGTCACCAGTTCATCAAGCTTCAGTTGACCTGCACGGTACATATCAAGCAATGCTGGGATATCAGCACGCGGGTTCATTGAACCAAAGATTGTTCCTTTGATCTCTTTATTCCACATTGCTAACTGGAATAAGTTGATGTTGGCGACCTCGCTAGTCATCGGCGAAATAGCAGTGACCACAACTGTGCTGCCCTTGCCAGCCAGGTTCATCGCTTCACCCATCATCTCGCCGTGCAAAACGCCTGGAGTCATGATCACCCGATCGGCCATCTGGCCATAGGTCATCTCCATAACCGACATCATGGCATCAGCCATTGAAGGAAAAGTGTGAGTGGCCCCAAACTCCATAGCTTTTTCACGCTTGAACTCAATCGGATCGATAGCGATGATGCGCTTAGCGCCCGCCATTCGCGCACCCTGCACAGCGTTCATTCCGATGCCGCCGATACCGACAACTACGACAGTGTCTCCCGGTTGTGTGCCAGCACGATTCACTGCTGAACCCCAACCAGTGGCCACACCACATGACACCAATGCCACGCATTCCAAGGGGATGTCTTTTTCAACTTTGATAATTGACTGCTCACTGACACAGGCATATTCGGAGAATGTTCCCACCTTGGCCATCAAGGTCACGGGTTTGCCGTTGATGAAATGGCGATGAGTGTCATCGGTAATCATTCCACCAACAAAAGTTTTGGCTCCGTTGTCGCACAGGTTTTGACGACCCGTGCTGCAATAACGGCAGCGACCACACGATGGTACGAATGAAGCCGAGACATGATCGCCAACCACAACGCTAGAAACTCCAGGACCAACCTCGACGACAACTCCGGCGCCTTCATGACCGCCGATGATGGGGAAGAAACTTTCGATACCCATGAGGGGCCAAAATTCTTCTGGTGGAACCATGTCGCCAGTGACCAAGTGCTCATCACTGTGGCACAATCCAGCAGCCCGCCAATGAACGATCACTTCTCCGGTTTTTGGAGGATGGATTTCGATCTCTTCAATCTTCCATTGCTGATTCAAACCCCACAACACAGCAGCTTTTGACTTACGAATTCCAGACATGATGAACTCCCCTGTTGGTTCCACTTTGGTGGCTATCCGCTCAACGATACTCTCCCTCAACCCAAAGGTTCTAGGCGAGTTGCCGACAAGTCAGTCGTAAACAAGCACGCCGCGGATGTTTTCACCCTTGCGCATCGCCTCGTAGCCATCGTTCACACCTTCAAGGCTGTAGGTGCGAGTCACCAGACCATCGAGGTCCAATTGTCCCTCGCGATACAAACTCGCCAACTTAGGAATGTCCGCTCTTGGGTTACCCGATCCGAACAAGGAGCCCACGACCTGCTTTTCCATCAGCGTGACATCGAGGAGGTTCATCGTGACACTCATTTCCATGGCCGGGTGAATATTGGTCACGACCACTCTGCCGCGCTTGGAAGCCAAGGCCATGGCCTCCGCCATCACCGCTCCAGAACCCACACCCATGGTCATGATGACCTTATTGGCCATCGTTCCCCAGGTGACTTCTTGAAGCAAGGCCACCGCCTCGGTCATCGAAGCGGCAGTATGAGTGGCTCCAAACTCCATGGCTTTTTCGCGTTTGAACTCAATCGGATCGATAGCGATGATGCGCTTCGCCCCAGCCAATCGGGCACCCTGAATGGCATTCGCACCAATTCCACCGACACCTACGACAGCCACAGTGTCCCCCGGACGCACTTGCGCAGCGTAAACCGCTGAACCCCAGCCTGTGACCACGCCGCAGCCGAGCAAACAAATTTTGTCAAAAGGGAGATCATCATCAACCTTGATGCAACTGGCCTCATTGACCACAGTGTGATGAGCGAAAGTACCGAGCAAGCACATCAGTCCCAATTCCTGACCCCGAGCGTGATGGCGTGCGCCACCATCGGTGATCTGGCGACCAGTGCCCATCAGTGCTCCTAGATCACAGAGGTTCTGATGTCCGGTTGAGCAACTCGCACAACGACCGCAGGAAGGAATGAAACCAAAAACCACATGGTCACCTGGAGCCAGCCAACTGACACCTTCGCCAACTTTGCGGACAATGCCAGCGCCTTCATGACCGCCGATAATCGGCAGAGCAAATGGCAAATCACCAGTTACCAAATGCTCATCGCTATGACACATGCCCGAGGCTTTCATTTCAACCAGCACTTCGCCGGCCTTGGGTTCGTCGAGTTCTATCTCTTCAACGCTCCACGGCTGATTGACTTCCCACAAAATTGCGGCCTTGGACTTCATTGTTGCCCCCTAGGGTCATGGTCGCTGTTTTTGCGACAAGTAAGCAGAGGGTAGCCCATGCCAGACACTGGCGTTGTACGCTAGGAGGTATGCAAAGCCCGACCACCACCACAGCATCCGCCGTTGTTGCCGAGTCCAGCGTGGATGACGCAGTGGCAATTGATGTGCCAGTTATTGAATCTGAATTGCTGATTGAGGAAATCTCCATCGACGGCATGTGCGGCGTCTACTGATCGTTTCGTTTCGTACGAAACCTGACCTAAAATGACCATTGCCCTCGCATCAGTACTTGAGATCCACCCTCAAGTTGCCGTTCGCCCAGAAGCCTTTGGTGCACTCGCCTACCACTATGGCAATCGTCGGTTGATTTTCTTAAAGCATCCTGATGTCGTCACAGTCGTACAGGCACTGCATGATCATCCCGATGTGCAATCGACGCTCAGTGCCTGTGGCGTGACCCAAGATCGCTGGCCGTCGTTCATCGCTGCCTTGACATCACTCGAAACATCGGAGGTCGTACGTGAGCGCGAAATCACTGGTTGAAGAAATGAAGAGGGGCCTTGATGCTCCAATCTGTCTGACATGGGAACTCACCTATGCCTGCAACTTGCAATGCGTGCATTGCTTGTCATCAAGTGGGCAACGCGATGAACGCGAACTCTCAACTGACGAAGCCAAAAAAATACTCGATGAGTTACGCGATCTGCAGGTTTTTTACATCAACATTGGTGGTGGCGAACCAATGGTGCGCCGAGACTTCTTCGAATTGCTTGAGTATTCCGTGGGCAATGGCATCGGCGTGAAATTCAGCACAAATGGAGCCTTCATTGACGAAGAAAAAGCTCGGCGACTTGCCGCTATGGACTATTTAGATATTCAGATCAGTCTTGACGGTGTCGACGCCGCAACAAATGATGCGGTACGTGGCGAGGGATCCCACGCGATGGCGATTCGCGCCATGGATAATCTCAAGGCAGCCAACTTCGGACAATTCAAAATATCCGTCGTCGTGACCCGTCACAATGTTTCGCAACTTGACGAGTTCAAAGCTCTTGCAGATTTCTACGGCGCCCAATTACGCGTTACACGCCTTCGCCCCGCTGGTCGAGGTGCCGATACATGGCACGAATTACATCCAACGAATGCACAGCAACGCGAAATTTATGATTGGTTATTGAAACACGGCGAGAATGTTCTCACTGGTGACTCATTTTTCCATCTCAACGCATTTGGAGAGGCATTGCCTGGGCTCAATATGTGTGGAGCGGGTCGAGTTGTCTGTTTGATTGACCCCATCGGCGATGTGTACGCCTGCCCATTTGTCATCCATGACGAATTCAAGGCCGGCAATGTTCGCGATGAGGGTGGCTTTGCCAAAGTTTGGAAGCAGAGTGATTTGTTCTTGTCGTTGCGTGAACCGCAATCAGCTGGAGCTTGTGCTTCCTGCGGCGCCTTTGACGCCTGCCAAGGTGGTTGCATGGCCGCCAAGTTCTTCACCGGGTTGCCGCTCGACGGTCCCGATCCTGAATGTATTGCTGGCGACGCAGATGAGGCACTCTCAGTCATCACGCGAGGTTCCGCTCCTAAGCCTGGAATGGATCATTCCAAACCGATTACTCTGACGCGAAAGAAACTTCCCGTCGGCGCCTGAGCCCGACTAGGTGGATAAACCCCAAGGAAGCCAAGACGATCAAACCGACTTCGGCCGGCAATCGAAAACGCACATAAGCGTTCGCCACCATCGCTACTAGAAGGATGACCGGCAACATCACAATCAGAATGAGCCGATCAACACGCTGCTGAACGCGTCGATATCCAAACATCGCTCCGAGTCCAAGCAACCAAAACTGAATCACACCCAACATTGATACCCAAGGTGGACGTCCCTCCGCCGCCGCCGCGTTGTTATTAGACCCGATGTATCCAAGACTCAACACGCGCGCGATGCGGGCAATGGCCACGACTGGGTAGCGCTCGAGGTGGTTTTTCCAATATTGCAAGCCGTCATGGCGCATCAAGGACGAAGATTGCGAAGCATCTGCGCCCTCAGGGACTTGGGTTTCATAGGCACACCAAATATCCCAACTCCCGATGTCGTCGTAATAGGTGCGATCACAATTCGCCCCGGCAATTGTCAACCCATCGTTGGTCGAGAGATAAACAGAATCAGTGAATCTAGATTGATTCCACAGAATCCATGGGGCTACCACAAGCAACACAGCGATCATGATTGAGCCCAAGTGTTTCGCCACTTCGATATTTTGTATGCGCTGCTGACGCCATAGAGCGATAGCAAGTGCACACAGCAGAACCGCGAGTAGTAGCAATTCAGGTCGGGTCAAAGCAGCCAACCCAGCTAAACAACCAAGAGCCATGCTTTTGCGAAGAGTCGGGGAACTGCGATACCCCAAGGCCACATACGTCACTGTCGCTACCAAGAAAAAAGTTGGTGTCTCCGCCATGATGAGGGCATCATTTACCCAGACATTGGCATACACCGCAGTGACTCCAGCGACGACCAAACCAGCCGTTGGACCAGCAATGCGTCGCCCAATCAGTCCCATCAGCAGGATGCATGCCGTACCGATCACAACCATGGTCAAGCGTTGAGCAGTGATGAACGAGCCCGCAGATTCAGCCAGCCAGCTAGCCGGAGTCAAAATCAGTGAGGTCAGGGGTGGATGATCGGCGGCTGGGAACCCTCGCGCAAACGGCTGTTGGAACCACCGCCCTTGAGCGTTCGTCAGTGCCTGAGCCGAATAGTAGAGCTGGTCACCGAGGGGCGGGTCGTAGCGCGTCACAGTCAAAACGAATGCCAAGCGCAGCAAAAATCCCGCACCAGTAATCAGGCTCAAGCGAACCCACCACACTTCTTGGCCGCGTTCCATCACGGTAAACCCTACCTATCCTGAACCTTTCTGATGAGAGTTTCCCACTTCGACCGCAAATCGGCGAGACTGTCAGGAATGTTGCTTTTACAGCCACTCACTATCGGCGCACGCTCCTCAAAAAATTCGTTAATGTTCGGTCCTCATGCCACCAACTTGGGTGATGATCTTCGCGGTTTGTCGCCACGACATGTGGCGTATTACGAGCGGCGTGCTATCGGTGGTTGCGGAATCATTGTTGTTGAAGGTGCCAGCGTTCACAGCAGTGATTGGCCATACGAGCGAGCTCCCCTGGCGACTCAATGCGCGACGGGATGGGCAGCGATCTCCGATGCTTGTCACGCCCATGGTTCATTGGTTATTGCTTCACTCGACCATGCTGGTGGACAGGGCTCCTCGGCATATTCACAGTTGCCATTGTGGGCTCCATCACGAGTTCCCGAAGTGAATTCACGTGAGGTTCCTAAGTGGATGGAAACCCATGACATCAACGCGGTGATTGAAGGTTTTGCCGAAGCCACTCGCCTCGCAATTGGTTCTGGTTGTGATGGCGTCGAGATCAATGCGGGTCAGCACAGTTTGGTTCGCCAGTTTTTGTCGGGTCTGACTAATCAGCGTGGCGATGAATATGGCGACCGTTTACTCTTCGCCCAAAAGGTCATTGCCGCGGTGCGCTCTGCGGCACACGCAGTGCACCCCGAGGCGATCATTGGTTTACGTTTGTCATGCGACGAACTCGCTCCATGGGCGGGAATCACTCCCGAAATGGCGCCACAGATCGCCGCTGAATTGTGTGCTTTAGGAATTGATTACTTAGTGGTCGTGCGCGGATCAATTTTTTCTGTTGAAAAAACGCGCCCCGATTTTCACGAACCTCCCACTTTCAATAGTGAACTCTGCCGCTCAGTACGCGCGGCCACTGCGGCGTCCACTGCCGTGTTTTTGCAAGGCTCAGTCGTGGACGTGACCCAAGCTGAATGGGCCCTCAACGAGGGAATCTGCAACGGCGTCGAAATGACTCGCGCCCAAATCGCCGATCCCGATGTAGCACTGAAAAGTTCACAAGATGTCATTGCTCAAATACGTCCCTGCATTCGCTGTAATCAGACCTGCCAAGTCCGCGATGCGCGAAATCCGATTGTCACTTGTGTTGGCGAACCCTCTGCAGGTCACGAATCACTTGATCCAAATTGGTATGTCAAAGCCCACCACTCACGTAAGGTCCTCATCGTTGGCGCAGGAGTCGCAGGTCTCGAAGCGGCCCGCGTCGCTGCATTACGCGGCCACTCGGTGCATCTCATTGAAAAACGAGAGAAGGTGGGTGGTCTCAGTGTCATTGCTGGGCCGGGATCTTCTTTAGTCAACTGGCTTGAATCTGAGACCTTACGACTAGGCGTGACTATCCAAACAAGTGCCGAGTTCTCCTCTGGTGAATCTGGCGAACATGATGTCGTGATACAGACCACTGGTAGTCGGCGCGGCAATCCCGAATACGAAGTCGATTCACCCACTGCCGTCTTTGATATCGCCGATATTCGGCGCGGATCAGTTGTCCTACCCGATATCGGCATCATCGCTATTCTCGATCCCATTGGTGGCCCTATCGGTGTGGCTCTTGCCGAAGAACTTGGTACACGTGCGATTCTGTTCACGCCTGACAATATTGCTGGCAATGAATTGGCGCGCACTGGGGACTTGGCACCTGCCAATGTTCGATTAGCCCAATGTGGAGTCACTATTCAGCGGCGCTGTGTGATTCGCGGTGTTGAACGGCGAGGAGAAGAATTCGTGGTCCGCGTCCAAGATCGTTTCTCTGGCGTTGTTGACGAGATTATTTGTGCTGCTGTTGTCGATGCAGGCTTTCGCCTTCCTACCGATCCCATTGATGGTGCTCTACAAGCGGGAGATTGCGTGGCCCCACGAACAATCCTTGAAGCCGTCCTTGAAGGGCGCCGAGTTGCTCAACAAATTTAAGCCTGGACTCTCAGAACTAAAGAAAACTCTTGCGTACTAGTTCCGCGACAATTTGATCAAGACATTCAACAACGCTTGATACCGATGATTCGACGCGCAGATTGGGGTTAGTCGGAATTTCATAAGGCGAGTCCACGCCAGTGAAGTTAGGCAACAGTCCTGCTCGTGCCTTGGCGTACAAACCCTTGGTGTCGCGTTTCTCAACAACAACCATCGGAGCATCGACAAACACCTCAAAGAAATCACTGTCGCCGACAATTTCTCGGGCAAGTGCACGTTCGGCCTCAAAGGGTGAGATGAAAGAAACGATGGTCACCATGCCGGCATCCACAAAGAGTTTCGCAACCTCTGCAACGCGCCGAATATTTTCTGCGCGATCGGTCTCAGTGAAACCCAAATCGGCATTCAGACCATGCCGCACATTGTCACCATCAAGAACGAAGGTTCGAATTTTGCGTTGGTGCAACATGACTTCGAGAGCATTGGCGATCGTACTCTTGCCACTGCCAGATAATCCTGTGAGCCACACCACGAAGCCTTTTTGCTCATTCATTAATTCGCGTTGTTCGCGACCTACCGTCAGTTCCTGCCATTGCACATTTTCGGAACGGCGCAAACTGTGGCGGATCATTCCGGCACCAACAGTACGGTTCGTGATGCGATCAATCAGAACAAAGGCGCCGGTACTTCGGTTCAGGTCATAGGGATCAAGACCAATAGGAGTCACCGTAGAAATATTGCAAATTCCAATGTCATTAAGACCAAGGGTGACAGCCGATACGTGCTCATTGCTGTTGATATCAATTCGATACTTCAAACGGTCAATATGTGCCCGAACCTCTTTGCTGCCAATCTTGAGAAGATAGGAGCGCTGAGGAATCATGGCTTCTTCAGCCAACCAAACTAGATGCACCTCGACATGATCCGAAACCAAGGCCGGATCGACGATGCTCGACAAAAGATCACCGCGGCTGATGTCGATCTCGTCTTCAAGAACAAGACAAACACTTTCACCGGCGATTGCTGAGTGGCGTGGTCCATCGAAATCAGCGAAGGCTTTGACTCGAGTTTCCATTCCACTGGGATTGACCCGTATTAGGTCGCCAACATTGATCGCACCACTGGCAATTGTCCCCATGTAACCGCGAAAATCTGAATTCGGGCGACTCACGCTTTGTACAGACATACGAAATGCAGCAGAGAGATCTTGAGTACCAACAGCAACCGTCTCAGCGATCTCAATCAAACGCGGCCCGGCATACCACGGCGTATTCGTTGAAGGCAATGTCAGGTTCTCGCCGGTCAATGCACAAATGGGAACAAAATGAATGTTCTCAAAATGCAATGTTTCTGCAAACTCTAGATACTGCTGTGAAATCGCATCAAAAACTTCCTGACTGTAGTCAATTAAGTCAATCTTATTGATTGCGACAATGATGTTTTTAATGCCCAGCAGATCCACTAACAGGGAATGCCGACGAGTTTGCGTCAGAACACCCTTGCGAGCATCAATCAGCACGACAGCCATCTCTGCTGTGGAGGCGCCTGTCACCATGTTGCGGGTGTATTGCTCGTGACCTGGCGCGTCAGCGACGATGAAAGCTCGCTTGTCAGTAGCGAAGAAGCGATAAGCAACGTCAATTGTTATACCTTGTTCGCGCTCGGCTTGAAGACCATCAGTTAACAACGCAAAGTCAATTGCCTCACCCTGAGTTCCGTGCTGCAAGGAATCATTGGCCAATGACGCAAGTTGATCATCAAAGATTTGCTTGGAGTCATACAAAAGCCGACCGATCATTGAACTCTTACCGTCATCAACACTTCCGCAGACGATGAATCTCAAAAGATCTTTCTCTTGCTGGGCTTTAATGAACTGAGAGACCGGATTATTGGGTGGCAAGTTTGAAGATCTCATTAGAAATAACCTTCAACTTTTTTCTTCTCCATTGAGCCCGCTTGATCATGATCAATCATCCGACCCTGTCGCTCTGATGAACGACTGGTAAACATCTCTGCAAGAATCATTGATAAATCTGTGGCTTCGCTCTCTACAGCGCCAGTCAGCGGGTAACACCCGAGGGTACGGAAGCGCACCATCTTGGTTTCAACGACTTCACCCGGGAGTAACTTCATTCGATCATCATCGACCATAATCTGCATTCCTTGTCGCATGACAACGGGGCGTGGCTTGGCGAAATAGAGTGGGACGACCGGTATATCTTCGGCTAAGAGATATTGCCAGACATCTAGTTCTGTCCAATTGGATAATGGAAATACTCTGATTGATTCACCTGCTGCATGCCGTGCGTTGTAGATATTCCACAATTCTGGACGCTGATTCTTGGGGTCCCAGACATGCTTTGATGTTCGAAAGGAAAAGATTCTTTCTTTGGCGCGTGACTTCTCTTCATCGCGACGTGCACCTCCAAAGGCAAGGTCAAAAGCGCCTTCATCAAGAGCCTGCTTGAGACCTTCGGTTTTCCAAAGATCGGTATGCATCGATGAACCATGATCGAATGGATTGATATTGAGTCGTACGCATTCGGGGTTGATATGCACAATCAATCTCAGGTCCGGATCTGTGGCCACCACATCGCGGAATTTAATCATCTCTTTGAACTTCCACGTGGTATCAACATGGAGTAATGGAAACGGTAACGGAGCAGGGAAAAATGCTTTACGGGCTAAGTGCAAGATGACTGTGCTGTCCTTGCCGACCGAATACAGCATGACTGGATTCTCGGCCTGAGCGACAGCCTCGCGAATAATGTGCATTGACTCAGCTTCTAAACGCGCTAGATAACTCACGAGCGGTTCCCAGTCATCTTCAAACTATATCGCCTCACTAACGGCGACATCATCTACTTTCGTGCAAGACACGATGCAAGGCTTCGACTGCAGTTCCTAAATCAGCAATATCAATGATTCCGGCGATCGCCAGACTTGGACCGACCACAGTTGCAAGCGCATTGCCACCACTTAATTTCTCGGGTAAGCCCGCTGTAAAGAGGATTAATTTTTCATCGCTGCAGACCTGCGAAATCACTGCCGCGCGACCAATGGCTCGCCACAACAAATCGCCGCGCGATAAACCAGGTCGGACACTTGTGAGACCACCAACTATTTCAAAGACAATAGACGTTTGATCATCTCGCAAAGCGCGGCCCGTGGCTTCAAAGCCAGTCACGATGCGCGTGTTCCAATCGATCTTGGTAAACCCAGCGTTCGTCAAAAGTTCTTCAACAATGTCACGAATTGAGCGCCTATCGGTTTGCTCACGCACCCCACCTTCGTCGGCGATTCTCTCAAGAGCACGCGCTACATAGACCTCGTCAGTATCAAAGCCAACAAATGAGCGCCCGAGCTGTGAAGCAGCTACGCCAGTAGTCCCTGAGCCCATAAAGGGATCAAGCACAAGATCACCGGCAAAGGAATACATCTCGATACAGCGCTCCGCCAACGCCACAGGAAAAGGCGCAGGGTGATTAACTCGCGTAGCACTTTCAGGTTGAATTTCCCAGACGTCAAGAGTTGCTTCCATGAACTCATCTGAGGTCATCGTTGACACTGCTGGCAGACCACGCTTGACACGTTTGGCTGGATTGACGGCGCGATCAAAGCGACCCTTACTGGCAATAATCAAACGTTCAGTGGTGTCGCGTAAAACCGGATTGGTAGCGGATTTAAAAGATCCCCATGCGCAACTACCCGATGAGCCGCGCTGTTTCAGCCAGACCACTTCGCCACGCAACAACAGACCTAATTCATCTTGCAAGATGGTCGTCACATCACAGGCCAATGAACGAAACGGGCGACGACCCAAATTGGCAACATTCACGACCATCCGCCCACCCGGCTCAAGTACCCTATGACACTCACCAAGCACTGCCGTGAGCATCTCGAGGTACTCCACATAATCAGCGGGGATATGGCCCTCACCGAGAGCCTCCTCATACGCTTTTCCAGCAAAATAAGGTGGCGATGTCACCACGAGACCCACCGAGTTATCGGGTATCTCGTCCATCTTGCGAGAATCGCCGACAAAGATGCGGTTGCGAATGGCGTTAACTTCTGCGGGATCGGCAAGTGACTCATCGGAAGATATCTCAGGGGCCCGAAAACGAGCGTAAAACGCTGATGCATCATGTCCCTCGCGGCGCGATGCCCCGAATGCCGATGTTGAGGTATTGCGTCGCGATCGGGACGCGCCTTCACCCGAAATTGATTGCTCAGACATTGCTTGGAAGAGTACCGAACCAAGGATCACCCCCGCGCGATACTCCCATGCTCAAACGATCCGCTTGAATTCCCCCACATTGTCTCTGATATCCATAAAGATGTGAGTAGTGATTGCTCTTTTAATCCTCTTTCCCGTGGCCTACATACTCGGTACTTTCCCGAGCGCGCTACTGATCGCCAATGCCCGCGGAGTTGATATCACAGCGGCGGGTTCTGGTAATCCCGGTGCCGCCAACATCGGTCGAACCCTCGGTCGTAAGTTGGGTGTCTTAGTTTTTCTCTTAGACGGATTAAAGGGCGCTATCTCCACTGCTGTTGGATATGCCTTCGCCGGATACGCCGGAGCCCTGACTTTGGTATTCGCTGCCGTGATCGGTCATATCTTTCCTGTCACTCGTAAGTTCAAAGGTGGCAAGGGAGTCGCCACGGCAGGCGGTGGGATGATTGCTCTGTATCCGTGGATCGGCCTGGCGATGACGGTTTTATGGTTGCTCGTCGCCAAAGTGACCAAGAAAGCCTCTCTCGGATCACTTGCGATCGCTCTCGGGTTACCTATTTCTCAAGTCATTGTCGGGCGCCCAGCGGGTGAAGTTCTTGCTGGCGTGGGTTTATTCGCCCTCGTCATTTGGCGCCATATCCCAAATCTCAAAAGAATTATTGCTGGTGAGGAACCCCCGCTCAAACGATCCCACTAACCAACTCCTTCGAGGTAGTTTTCTGAGCGCAAAACGATGCTTTATCTACCGAGAAGGCTTAGGTTGAAGCCTATTATGAAAAAAACGGCGCCTCCTTCATCAACTTTGGTGCTTCTCGTTCGCCATGGTCAAACTCCGACAACAGGAAAAATCCTCCCCGGTCGCGCAACTGGTTTACACCTTGCCGAAAGTGGAATTAAACAAGCACAAGCAGTTGCCGAACGCATCGCAGGCATAAAAAAAGTTGACGCTATTTATGCATCGCCACTAGAGCGCGCCCGCGAAACTGCCGCTCCTATCGCTGCTGCCTTAGGTCTGCGCACCAAAATCGACAAAGGCTTGCTTGAATGCGAATTTGGTGATTGGACCGGTGCCGAACTCAGCAAACTGATGAAGCTGCCCGAATGGTCAACAGTGCAACGTGCGCCGTCAACTTTTCGTTTTCCCAACGGCGAGAGTTTTACTGAAATGCAAACGCGCATGGTGTCGGCTATTGACCGTCTCTGTGCTCAACATCGCGGTGGGGTGATCGTCTGTGTATCTCACGCTGATCCCATTAAGGCCGCCGTTGCCCACGCTATGGGGACTCATATTGATCTTTTTCAACGCATTGTTATTAGCACTTGTTCAGTCTCAGCTGTGGCCTATACGAATGGCGGGCCGATCGTTCTCAATGTCAACTCAACCGGTGGATCGCTCGGCGACCTTCGTCCATCCTGAAAAACGATCATGGATTTTTTTGCTGATTTTGATTTTGTAGATGTTCTCACGACCGGCGCTTTGGGAGAACCGGGGTCTCGTACTTTTTATATTCAAGCCCGCGCCGGTGTTCGCTCGGTGACGGTGCGCTGTGAAAAGCAACAAGTTGCCACTATTGCTCAATATATTCGTCGAGCCTTGGCTCATTTGCCCGTGCCAGAGGGTCAACCACCGCGCTCCGTGATGCAACTTGCTGAGCCGATCACACAAGCATTTATCCTTGGAGCGACCGCACTTGAGTTCAACAACTCAGCCGACCATTTCATTTTGCACCTCAAAGAATTTGCCCCGCTCAGTGATGAAGATGACAACGAGTTCGCCGAAGACGAAGACGACGAGGACGATGATGAGGACGGAGACGACATACCTGGTGCTCATGCACGAGTCAGTCTGACCCGCGCTCAGGCTATGGCTTTTTGTGACCACGCTGACCGCACGGTCTCGGCGGGTCGCCCTGACTGTGTGTACTGTGACCTTCCGATTAACATTGATGGTCACTTCTGCCCGCGCATGAATTAACCCGACTGCTTCATCATTATGGATATCTTGCACCTTCTGAATAACGGCGACATTGACATTGAAGGTCGCATGCCCTACAGCAGTAACGCCACTTTTCTTGTCAATCTCACACTTGGTGAGCAGCGCGGCCAAGCGATTTACAAACCACTACGTGGCGAACGTCCTCTATGGGATTTCCCCTCGGGATTATTCCATAGAGAAATCGCCGCCTACCTCCTTTCAGAGGCCATGGATCTCCATGTCATACCTCCGACAATTGAACGTGATGGTCCCTTCGGGCCAGGTTCATTGCAATGGTTCATTGAGGCTCGTTTTGAAGAGCACTACTTTACGTTGTACGAGAATCATCCGGAACTTCACGATCAGTTCCGAAATATGGCGGCTTTCGACATTGTGGCAAATAACACCGATCGAAAAAGTGGGCATTGCTTAATTGATAGCAACGATCGCATATGGGGGATCGATCAAGGATTATGTTTCTCCGCTGATTTCAAATTACGCACGGTCATTTGGGAGTTCGGTGGTGAAAAGTTGTCCCCTGACCTTGTACGCAAGGTGCAAGGTGTTGTTGAACGCCCCCCGCTTGATGTTGCAGCACTCTTGAACGACGACGAAGTTGAGGCAATGATTGAACGGGCAAAAATGCTGGCTGCGGGTGCTATGTTCCCTATTGATGGAAGCGGTCAGCGCTATCCCTGGCCAATGGTCTAAGGCGAAGTCGAGAAACAATGGATGACAATGACTTAGACCCATTGATTGATCGCGCCGATCTCGACGGACTGGTACGCCTGATTGATGCACGTTGCGCCAACCGTGACTGGGAAGGTCTTTTTCGTATTCGCCAACGCTCACGACTTGCAACTCAGACGGGTCGCCAGGTTTGGCCAGCGGCCACATTGGCTGAATATCGATTGGCTCTTCATGCAACGACCGATTGGGCCGCTCAAGTTTTGGCCGAAGATAGTGGTCGCTTCACTATTGGACCGCTCACCGAAGTGATCGCTCAAAATCATTCCTGGATCGAACTTTCAAGTTTGCTGACTGACGGTCCACGCCGAGCATTCGTGGCGCATGAGCGAGTATTGCGCGGCGAAATCATTGACGCGAAGAGCGTAGGTGAGGTTCTTAATGTCCTCGACATACCTTTACTTCTTCAACCATGGGAACCCGCGTACCCGATGGCGACATATTCCGATGAAGGTATTGATGCTCCATCTCCGAGTGATAACTGGCAGCACATGTGGACCGACATTGAAGCCGAAGAGGTCTATGAAGAAATGATCGTTGACGATCCCTTCGTCCACGATGCACTGCGTTCACTCGTTGAACCATGGACATCTTCCTCTCAGGGACGAGCCGAGTCCATCGTTGTTGATGGCACAGTCATTGATGCTCTCGGTGCCTTAGGTATCCGTACGTGCCGACTCACACCGCTGACGACGCAGGAAGCGCTTGCTTGGCTCGGATGGTGTGGTTCATCGGGTGGTGCCCACGGTCGACGACGAGGGGCGGCATTGGGGCGGTTCGGTGTGTGGTGGTTGTTGGCGGCCATCGGTGGATTCACCGAGGAATGGGACGAGATGCGTCAAGCCGGTGTTCTGAATCAAGAAATCGGCGACACTGCGCGAGCAATGCACTGGTTTCGATGTGACGATGGAAGTCGCAGTCCTTACGAGTTGAGCCTGATCGCCCAAGACCCCGATAACGCCATCTCTATCGCGCTATTTGCCCGTGATGCTCCGGCCTGAGCCGGCATTGACTCAACGACCTTGAAGAGCTTCAATCAGTTTGGGCAACACTTTGTGCAAGTCGCCAACAATTCCCAAGTCTGCAATCCCAAAGATCGGTGCTTCCTTATCCTTGTTGATGGCGATGATGTTCTTTGAGCCCTTCATGCCAACCATGTGTTGAGTAGCACCCGAGATACCACAGGCGATGTACACGCTGGGCTTAACGACCTTGCCAGTCTGACCAACTTGATAGCTATAAGGAACCCAACCGGCATCCACGATGGCACGTGATGCGCCAGGTGCACCCTTCAGTAACTTGGCTAGGGATTCAATCATTTCGTACTTCGCACTTTCACCCAAACCACGTCCGCCAGAAACAACAATATTAGCTTCATCAAGTTTGGGGCCAGTTGTTTCTTCAACATGTACCGCGATGACTTGTGCCGCGCCAGTTGCTCCGAGGTCGGGCACATTCACTACAACGACTTCTGCCGCCGACCCAGCAACTGATTCGGGGACGAATGACTTTGGACGAAATGCTGCGAGGTATGGAGTGCCACCGGTGAACGTTGTCGCTACCAAAGTGTTGCCGCCGAAAATCGGTGTCGTCACAGTGACCGACTCACCATCGGCAACAATCTCTACGTTATTTGTCAAAACTGTGCGTCCGACCTTGACCGACAAACGGGCCATGACGTCGCGACCTTCATATGACTGTGGAAACATCACGAGATCTGGGGCTTGACCAGCGTCAATGCTGGCCTTCATCGCCGAAGCAACGGCTACACCAGCCAAGTTTGATCCGTAACTCACGGCGAAAACTTTGCTCGCTCCGAATTCTCCGAGAGCACCAGCAACTGCTGCGCCATCGCCGGCCACCCACACGCTCACAGTTGCTCCCATGGAGCGCGCCTTGGTCAGCAGTTCCAGCGAACCTGATGTCGGTGCACCATTTGCGACCTGAGCAAAAACCCAAATGTTATTAATACCCATTGATCTATCCGTTCTCGTTCTTTATGCGGTTGAGGTCTGACTGATATGTCTTTTAAAGCGTGATTGGACTGACTAGATGACCTTGAGACCTTCGAGGAAGGTCACGATCTTGGCGAATGCTTCGCCATCATCTTCGATCACTTCGCCAGCAGCTCGGGCTTCGGCTTGTGTGACACTGCTAACTTTTTGACCAGCGCCAGCCCAGCCAACGAGCGTGACGCCAAGGTCAGCAGCGGTGACTTCGTCAACTGGCTTTGCCTTTGCTGCCATGATGCCTTTGAAGCTTGGGTAACGCGGTTCAACAACGCCAGCAGTCACGGAAATTAATGCAGGGAGCGGACAAGTCACTTCGTCATAACCATCTTCGGTCTGACGATTCACTTTGAGCATGCCACCTTCAACAGAAACTTTTTTCGCAAATGTCACCGAAGGCAAACCGAGAACTTCAGCCATCTGCTCGGGCACAGTTCCGGTGTAACCATCACTGGATTCAGTCGCCGCGATAATCAAATCGGCTCCACCGAGTCGTGTCACAGCGGCAGCCAAAATCTTCGCCGTTGTCAAAGCATCCGAACCCAACAATGCTGGATCAGAAACCAATACGGCTTTTGCCGCTCCCATTGCGAGCGCAGTACGTAAACCTGAGGTTTCACTATTCGGCGCCATAGAAACCAAACTGACTTCTCCGCCACCAGCAGCAGCAACCAACTGCAGGGCCATTTCGACCCCGTAACTGTCGGACTCATCCAAGATCAGTTTGCCTTCACGCTTCAGCGTATTGGACGAGGCATCTAGGGCTCCAGGGTTGGCAGGATCGGGGATCTGTTTTACGCAGACAATGACATTCATATTCCCATTCTTACGGACTAACACCCATTTCGCACAACCCACACCCCATCTCTTTGCGTGACGCTCGCCCCATCGGGCCTCCCACCCCTCAAGATCACCTGAAGCAGCTTGAGATCAGGCTGATACCGTTTGAGGTAGTGCGAATTCTCCTTGTCGTTAACTCCTTTGCTTCATCGGTCACCGCTCGCAACACAGTCATTGTGCACAGAGCGTTATCCAGACACCACGATGTACAGATCGTGGAAACCAACCGCCGCGGGCACGCCACTAGGTTCGCCCAGGATGCCGCTCATCGGGAGGTTGATCTCGTCATTTCCTTTGGCGGCGACGGCACTCTCAACGAAGTTGCCTCCGGTGTCGCTGGTTCACAAACATCCCTCGGGGTCTTGCCTGGCGGAAGCACCAATGTTTTCGCCCGCACTATCGGTTTACCAAATGACCCAATCGCTGCGGTCAACATGTTGGTCAGCGGCCTGGAAGATCCTCAAACAAATATCCGACCGATCGGGCTTGGTCGAGTCAACGGACGCTTCTTCTGCTTTCATACTGGTGTTGGCTACGACGCCGCGGTCGTTCGCACTGTTGAGACTCGGGCTTCATTAAAGCGCTGGGCAGGACATCCATTATTTATTTACGCTGCTCTTCAAACTTGGCTGAATAAATACGATCGCCATCACCCACATTTCACGGTGGCTGCAGATGCCGCTATCGGTGGACCGGGAAGTATCTCTGGATCCGATATCAACACCTATGACCCACAGCGATTCGTTGATGATGGCTATTTCACGGTTGTCCTGAACACCAATCCATATTCATTTCTCGGCAACCGGGCTCTTGATCTATCACCCGCTGCTGGTCTCGATAAACCACTTGTGGCAGTGACTTTTCGAACCATGTCGGCGATCGCCATTATTCGCACATTGGCTGGGGCTCTCAAAGGTGGCGGAGTCACACCAAGTAAGCATGTGGCTTGTTTTAATGATGTCCACGAACTGATCATTGAAAATGCCACGCCATTTCCCTATCAGGTTGATGGTGATTACTTGGGTGAATCAACACGCCTACATTTCAGACATGTGCCCGAGGCCGTACGCCTACTTTTCCCTGCCTAAAGATTCATCTTTGATCAATGACCTCGAGGGCGATGTCTGGTTGATTGGTGCATAAACCGTCAATTCCCCACTCAAGAAGTTCAGCCATTCGCACAGGATCATCACAGGTCCAAGTGTTGACCTCCAACCCATGTTGGTGACAGAGATCAATAAGCTCACGCGACAGTAAATTGACCCACGGATGGAGCGCGCTGTGTCCGTCATTGGCCAATCCCACGACAACGCCCAAAGCGTCTTTGGGCAGCACCCCAACGGTCAGCCAGGCGGTGGCAATGGTTGGTCGCAACTGCCGACAACGGTCAATGGTCTCACGGCGAAATGAAGAAATGAGCCAGCGACTATCGCCCTCGGTTCGCCTAATCAAGCATTCAATGGTGCGGTCGGCGATTGATTCGCTCTCGTCAAAGTCTGGCTCCAGCAGGTCGTTTTTAATCTCCACGTTCACCCACATGGGTTGGCAGGCATCGAGGGCGGCATCCAAGGTGCAAATGTCTCGAGGCAGATCGGCGAACTGCATGTGGGAAATAACCCGATCATCCTCCAGGGTGGCATTGTGATGTACCACCAATATCCCATCAGCTGTGCGGCGTACATCAAGTTCGGCCGCATCTGACCCCATAGATACGGCTCTTTTGAAGGCCGACACCGTATTTTCCTTCTCGGCTTTTGAGGCACCACGATGAGCTATTACCTGAGTCGCCATACCTGCATTTAACTCTGATTACTCCGCAACTCGAACATTTATCCGAAAATGGATAAAGAAAAAATCAATGGTGTGACAAAAAATTTAGGCTAAACCCCTTGCGAATTCACCAAGAATTTGCCAACCTTGCAGGGTCTGCTTTTTAAGACTTTAAATCCCCGCCCACCACCCCCCAAACATGCCTGGAGCACACCGTGTCTATCCTTGCCTCTTCCCTTGCCCTCGGAACCGCCGACTACACCTGGCGCGATGAAGCCGTCTGTCGAGAAACCGATCCGGATCTATTTTTCCCCATCGGAACTACTGGTCAAGCTCTCCTGCAGATTGATCGCGCCAAGCAAGTCTGTAACGAATGCACAGTTCAAGTCAGTTGTCTTGAGTTTGCTCTTGAGACCAATCAGGACTCAGGTATTTGGGGTGGCACCTCTGAAGAAGAGCGTCGCGACATCCGCCGCCGAATTGCTGCGCGCAATCGCATCGCAATCATGAATGCCCGCTCTTTCGTTTCTTGATCTAACGCGGCAAGGACAATTGCACGACCGTGCCATCACCACTGCGGTGATCTTCAATGCCGACGGCGATGAAATCTTCCGCTACACCGGCACGAATCAAAATTGAACCATTGAGTTCAGTGGTCACTAGGGTCCGCACAATAGATAGACCGAGTCCAGTCGCTCCATTGAGATCAAATGCTGGGTCCAAGACGCGACCATCGTTTATAACTTTGATCTCTATTGCATCATCAGTGCCACCAAGTTCCACGACCACCGTGCCACCAGCACTTCCTTCAGGGAAGCCGTGATCAACGGCGTTTTGCAAAAGTTCGGTTAAGACCACAGACAGAGGCGTGGCAACTGTGGCCGGCAGACGGCCACCATCACCCTGAACAATAAATCGCACGGGACGATCGGGTGATTGCAAACCTTCTTCGACCAAGCGCAACAAAGGGCGAACGATCTCAATGAATGCCACGTCCTCACCGGTTTCACGGGACAATGTTTCATGCACCAATGCGATCGTGCGAATCCGCCGCACACTCTCTTGAATCGCTGCCTTCGCCTCTGGCGATTCAAGTCGACGCGCCTGCAAACGTAACAGCGAAGAAATGGTCTGCAAGTTATTCTTCACGCGATGGTGAATTTCCCTGATCGTGGCGTCTTTTGAGAGCAGCAGACGATCGCGGCGGCGCACTTCGGTGACATCGCGAATGAGCAACATTCCACCCGTGATGACCTGCGAAGCAATGATTGGAAGACAGCGAACCAATAAGGTCACATCAGCTGTCTGGTCAAATTCTTCAATGACGGGTTCATGACGTTCAAAGGCTTGACGGACTGGACTGTCGGCGAAACCAAGTTCACTGACAGATTGACCGACCACATTGGCGGTGATTCCAACTCGGTGCAATGCTGACACCGCATTTGGCGAGGCGTAGCGAATGACAGCCCGCTCATCAAGGACGATTGCCCCGTCCCCGACGCGAGGTGCGGCACTGAGATCTGCAGCACGGCCACGGAATGGGAATGCACCTTGGTTGATCATCTCAGCAATGCGTTGAAAAATCGAAAGATATGTACGCTCAAGTTCACCCGGCTGGCGACTGGTCTTTGACGACCACTCGCGCGTCAAGACTGCAATCGGGCCGTCTTTGCCGTGAACCGGGATCGCTAAAACATGAATGGAATCAATAATATTTCTTTTATGTAGTTCGCCTTCACAAATTTCTCCCGAGGCGAATGCCCGACCAAGAAGTTTGGCTTCGGCTTCATTGGCCCCTGAACCAACAAGGTCGCTGCGGTAAATCGTTTGACCCGTGGCCGGACGCACTTGAGCACCAACCACCCAGGTGTTGTCGTGAGCGTGCAGGTACAGCATCATGTCAGCGAAACAAAGATCGGCCAACATACCCCATTCACCGATCAGTTGCTGCAGATGAGCACTGTCGTCCTTAGAGAGTTCGGTATGTTGACGAAGCAGTTCGCCAAGTGTTGCCATGACTACGAGTCTGCCCGAAAACGGTGGGTGACTCGGTCATCCTTTGCTCTAAACGGGTTTTTCAGCCACCAAAACCCATACGGCGGTCACCATCAACCGAACCGAACTCAACATAAGCAATTTTGGCCGAAGCCACTCCCACGGTGCGACCCTTTTTATCAACGAGCCATAAAACATCAGTTGCCCCTGACAAAGCAGCTTCGATTTTGGCCTTGGTTGCATCGCGTTCTTCATCGGCTTGCTCCAGCGAAATTTCGCGTGCAATCTGAGTAACGCCAATACGAATGTCCACGACTTGCCTCCGGTGTTAGCACTGCGAGCAGGAATTTCCTGCTCGCTTTCTTGTTCTGACGCTATCGCCTAGGAGAGCGTGAACTCAGACCGCAGTAGCGCAAAAAGTGCTACCCATCGGCAAAGATTCCATGGTTGAGACATCGGCGTCACCGTACAAGGCGCTCAACATACCTTTGACCATGCCTCGATCAACAGCGCAAATCACTGGATGCTCAATAGCCACATCGCCAAATGGGCAGTGATTATTTATGATTTGCAATTGGTTGTTGCGCTTCTCGGTGTGAGCCGCGAACCCGTGGGCGGTGAGGGCGTCGGCTACGGCCTGCATCGCTGAGCGTAAACTCGTTTGCCCAGCGGCCAAATCGGTATCCGTGAGTGCTGCTGCCATCGCCCGTCCATATTCTTGACCGACCTCTTCGGCGATGATCTCGGCCTGGGCAGCAGGCAACATCGCCAAGGTCTTTCCCAAAAGGCTTAAAACTAGATCATCACTGCGCACAGGGAACTCGCCCATCGGTAACTCTGCCGCCGCCGAATAGCGCTTAGACGGTCGCCCCGCCCCGCCGCCACTCGGACGAACGACAGCCACGTCGACATAACTGCCGGCTGCCAATTTGTCTAAATGGTGTCGCGCCACATTGGGATGGAGGTCAAACTCAGATGCAACCTCGGCAGCTGTGACACCCTCGTCAACACCGCGTACGAAAAGGTAGATCGCACGGCGAGTGGGGTCCCCAAAAGCATTGGTAATCGCCGTCACAGAAGCCGCAAATCCACCAGTCGCCGTCGATGGTGACCCGTGACCAGAAACAGAAATGGGGCGGGTCGCAGACATAGGGTTATTATACCTATCGCCGTAGTGCAAATTATGAAGTCGGGAGTACCACCCATGTCAGTTACCCATGAGCAAGTCGTTGAAGCCCTGCGGCCGGTTGAAGATCCAGAACTCCACCGTTCCATTGTGGACATCGGCATGCTGCGCGATGTGCAGATCAATGACGGTGTCGTTTCCATTCTGATAGCCCTCACTGTTGCTGGATGTCCTTTGCGCAATGAGATCACCAATCGCGTTAAGGGCGCCGTCACTCCCCTCCCAGGCGTTGCCAGCGTCGACCTCGAGTTCACCGTCATGACCGATCAAGAGCGCGGAGAACTGCGCCTCAAATTGCACGGTGACCCAGGTGCAACTGCGGGACAAGGTCAAGCCCATGGTCACGCCGAAGGTCGCGCAATCCCCTTTGCGAATCCAGATAACAAAACTCGCCCGCTGCTCATTTCTTCTGGCAAAGGTGGAGTTGGAAAGAGCAGTGTTACGACCAACCTCGCCGTAGCGCTTGCCGCTCAAGGACACTCGGTGGGTGTTTTAGACGCTGACATTTATGGCTATTCGATTCCGCGCATGTTGGGCGCCAATGCTGATCCTGTTGCCATTGACCGCATGTTGCTTCCTTCGGAGGCATACGGCGTGCGCTGCATCTCCATTGGTTACTTCGTCCCCGAAGGTCAAGCAGTTGTCTGGCGTGGGCCGATGTTGCACAAAGCGCTTGAGCAGTTCTTGACCGATGTCTATTGGGATGAACCAGACTTTTTGCTGATTGATATGCCACCAGGTACTGGCGATATCGCTCTCAGCCTGAGCCAATACTTGCCAAAGGGTGAGGTCTACGTTGTCACCACTCCACAACAGGCCGCACAAAAAGTTGCGCGCTTATCGGCAGCTATGGCTGTCAAAGTCGGTTTGTCAGTCAAGGGCATCATTGAAAATATGTCTTGGTTTACGGGCGATGATGGCAAGCGCTATGAGTTATTCGGTAGTGGTGGTGGCCAAGAGCTAGCGACCGAACTCGGTGTTCCACTTCTCGGCCAGTTGCCATTCGTACAAGCACTGCGCGAAGGTGGCGATGATGGTCGACCCATTGTGGCCATTGACCCCGATAGCGAATCTGGCCTGATCTTCCACGACATCGCGCGAAAAATTGCTGCCGATAATAAGCCTCGTAAGAAGTTCAGCAAGTTTCTGAAAATCAACAGTTAAAAACTAGTCGTTCCAGAAACGCTGTTCCTTAAACGGATCGGCATACATGTGGTAGCCATTGCGCTCCCAGAACCCTGGTGCATCTTGAGGAATCAGTTCAATACCGCGCAACCATTTGGCGCTCTTCCAAAAGTATAAATGCGGAATGACAATCCGCACTGGGCCACCATGCTCAGCAGTGATCTCTGCACCTTCAAATGCGTAAGCAACAAGTGCCTCATCAGTGGTGATGTCTGCCAAAGGGACGTTGGTCGTATAACCGAATTCAGCATGTTCCATGACATGGGTTGCATCACTCTGCACACCAGCAAGTGCCAGTAAATCTTTGACTCGAACACCTTTCCATGTGGTATCAAACTTGCTCCACTTGGTCACACAATGAATATCAAAAGTCAGTGACACACTCGGTAGTGCCTTCAATTCATCAAGAGTCAAAGTACATGGCTTGTCAACGAGACCGAAAATATCCAGGCTCCACTGTCCAGGTTGATAATCAGGGATTTCACCGACATGAAGTACTGGAAAACGATCGGTCAAGTATTGTCCGGGTGGCAATCGTGAGGCATCAAGCCCACGAGCCGAAATACCTTGGCGGTTACGTTCGAAAAAGCTCATACCTACAGTTTGTCGTCATTTGCAGTGTTCAACACCGCTGGAGAGCACCTCATTTTTGCCTGTAGTTTGATCTCATGACTAAGGTCTGCACCATTTACCTTGTTCGCCACGCCAAGGCGGGTGACCGAAGTGGCTATGACGGAGATGACACTCTGCGGCCCCTGAGCGGAAAGGGTCGCCGTCAGGCAGTGGCGATCTGTGAGCGCCTGAGTCGACTCATCGTCAAACTCCCCGAGGCTCTTTTGCTCTCAAGTCCGTACATCAGGTGTATCCAAACTCTCGAACCTCTGGCAGCCGAGCGCCACGCTGTCATCCAGACCGAAAAATGTCTTGCTGAGGGTTATGACCGCGAGGGTGCTCTCGAACTCATATCGTCACTTCCTAACGGTTCAGTCTTGTGTAGTCATGGTGATGTGATCCCCGATGTGATGGCCGCCCTGCGGCGTCGAGGCGCTGAAATCATCGGAGATCCTGACTGGCGAAAAGGCACAGTGTGGGCCTTGGAGCGTGAAAATGGCGAGATCACTCGAGCCGCGGCGTGGCCTCCTCCTGACACCGACTAATGATTTCCTTACGGACTAAGAGTTGAAGACTCCGTCACCGCTGCATCAATTTGATCTGATAACCCTGTCACCATTGATGCCACGGCAGCTGGCGGGTTTGCTTCTAAACAAGCGCGCATCTCAGGTTGCGCAGCCTGGGCATCATCAAGAAAGCGAAAAAATGTGATGCCGAGAAAACAATGGGCATCTGGATAGCCATCATCAATAATTGTTGCCTGTCGCAGTAGTAGCAAACCATTTTGCAAGCGATCAACTGCAACGGCTGTATCGTCTTCTTGTGAAGAAGACAAAACTGTAAGCCAACCGAAATATGTCAAAGCCTCAATGTTTTGAGGCTCAATCGCTAACACACGCGAATACAAATCTAAACCAGTTGGTATGTTGCTCATACCCTGAGAGCGAGCTTGCACCAACAGTGAACTCACGCTTCCATCTTCAATCGGCCCGTTCATCCCCTGACCTGCCAGACGCTCACCTGTCGTGCGGGCAATCGTTAAACCAGCAGCGAGCGAAATGATCACGACCAAAATTCCCCATGCAAATGGCTTCCAACTCATACGAGCAGTCGCTTGTGGCGCACCAGCCGCCGTTATCTCGCGAATCAGCGCTGCTGCCCGAGCGGTATACGAATCGCGCAGCGAAAGGTAATCTCCCTCATCAATATCGCCGGCACTGAACTCGTGCTCAAGATCTGAAAGTGATGAGAGCAAGAAATCGCGTTCCTCTTCTAACTGAGCTAACCGATTTTCCCGCATCTCAGTCTTTGTCCTGACGAGCTTGAGTGACGAGGATTTGATCTTCTTGCGTCGCTACTAGCGAACCCTCACGGCGCCATCGCCGAAACACGATGATTAAGCCGCCCACGGCTGCCACGAAAGCGGCCACAGGAAGCACCCAAATCAAAGCATCAAAACCAGTGGCGCTGGGAATCAACTTCAGATCAGCGGCATAACTGTCGTCAATCATTCGAACAATTTGACCATCGGTGAGAACTCCGTCAGCAACCTGACGGGTGATCTCTTGACGAATAGCTTGAGACCCTGGACTGCGCGACTCGTAGACACTTTCCCCGTCACATGTTGGACACGCCAGTCGCTGAGAAATGGCCTCAATCCGTTCCTGAGCAGTTGACGGTCCAGAATCACGTTGGGTGCCAAGGAACATCAAGACTCCCGCGCACACGAGCATCAAAAACCATGATGGCCAACGCTTAAGTTTACTGAGGCGAGATGACATCACTGCCCGCTATCTCCGCTCATAGTGGCGATAGCGGTGCCTAAGAGTTCTGCCGTCACTTGACCCGTAAATCGCTGCACAACAAGACCAGTGGGACTAATCAACCAGGTCTCAGGAACCTTAGCAATGCCATAATCAACTGCGATTTTGGCATCCTCATCATGGATGATCGGCCATCCACCACCGCGTGCATCAAAGAAACTTTGCACCGCTTGCTCACCGTCATCGTTGACAATGGTGTACAACTCACTACCCGTGCCGTTGAGCAGTTTTTGGCTCTCATAAAACTTCACTAATTCGCTGTGCTCGCGCTTGCACGGCACACATGTTGAATTGAAGAAGTTTAGAACGACCCACGAACCCTTGCGATGCGACAGCACAAAGTCTTTATCCTCATAGGTAGTGCTGATAATTTCCGGTGCGGGCTTCAGCAACAACGGAGTTTGCGCCGTTTCAATCGTGCGTTGAGACGAGATCACTAAGACAATGATAAATAAAGTCATCACCGCCGCGATCCCCAGAGAAATCAGCGGGGCGATACGACGCGACGAGTCTTTAGGCATGATCGGCTACTTCTTGTACAGATTCTTCAAGGCCTGCCGACACCGGCGCGGTTGGGCGTCGACGCTTGCCTGGAAATGCCGCTAAGACAGTGCCAATAGCCATCAATGCGCCACCAATCCACAGCCACATGATCAGAGGCTTGACAAAAATCTTGATCCGCGCCTGAGTGTCATCGGGACGAACTGTTCCCTCAAGTGTGAGATAGAGATCATTCACAAATCCACTTTTGACGCTGGGTGTGCCGATATCCATGCCTTGTTTGATGTATTTGCTCCGCGAGGGGCTATAAATCTGATCACCATCAATGCGGACAGCGGCCTTGACACTGGTCTTAACATCATCGCTCTCTAAAGAAAGACCTTCAAAAGTAAATGAGTGACCTGAGAAGGTGACCGTCTCACCCTCATTCATTACAAACTCTTGGGTGCGGGTATACGAATTTGAAGCAGTGAATGCCACAGCGATAATGATCACTCCAATATGCACCACCATCCCACCGTTGGCGCGCCCCACGACTCCACGCCAACCTTGCCGACGACTTGCCAAGACGATTTGGCGCAACGCCGCACCACTTGCAAAGCCACCCATGGCAAAAGCTGTCAAGGGGGCCCACCCATCAGCACCAACAAAAACAGCAACTGCCAAAGTGAAAACTCCACACCATGCAGGCCAGAAAAGTCGGTCGCGTAAAACCTCTTGACTCGCCTTACGCCATGGCAGAACTGGAGCTACGGCCATCAAGAATAAAAGCGTCAAACCCAAGGGCATCGTCATGCGATTGAAAAAGGGTTGCCCAACAACGAGACGGCGGTTATCGACGGCCTCAACAATGAGCGGGAAAACGGTTCCTAAAAGCACAACAAAGGCGAAGGCACTAAAGACAACATTATTTGCCAAGAAAGCACCCTCGCGACTGATCGGCGAATCAATCGCTCCCGGCGAACGAAGTTCATCTCCACGGCGACCAATCAAAATGATGGCCACAATCACGATTGCGGCGAAGAAACCCAATAACCATGGACCCACACTGCCCTCACTAAAAGCATGAACACTGTTGATCACACCCGAACGAGTGAGGAAGGTTCCTAAAATCGTCAAACTAAATGTGGCGATCACCAAACTGAGATTCCACACCCGCAACATCCCGCGACGTTCTTGCACCAAAACCGAATGCAGATATGCGGTACCCGTCAGCCATGGTAAGAAACTGGCATTCTCTACTGGGTCCCATGCCCAAACTCCGCTCCAACCCAGCACTTCGTAACTCCACCAACTGCCAAGAATGATTCCGACAGTGAGAAAGCCCCATGCATACAAAGTCCAGCGTCGTGTCTCCAGTAGCCAACCTTCGCCAACCCGACCAGTGATCAGAGCCGCCATGGCAAAAGCGAAGGGAACCGTAAACCCGACATAGCCGATGTACAAAATTGGTGGGTGGAACAAAACCAAGATGTGGTTTTGAAGAAGCGGGTTCGGGCCTGGTCCATCGCTCACTCCGAGAGGGCCCATGGTGAAGGGATTCGCTGGACCAAAAGATAAGAAGAAGAAAAAGAGTCCAACGACGAACATCACGACCATGGCCCACGCCAAGAGTTCGTCACCGGCCCGTCCGCGAAACTTGCGCGCCACGGCTGCAACAAAGGCAGTGAGCACTAAAAGCCACAACAAAATTGAGCCCTCAAGAGCGCTCCATAGAGCCGTCACATTGAAGATTGCTGGAGTATCGCGCGAGCCAACTTGTTGGACATACTTCATAGAAAAGTCACGGGTAATCAACGCCCGTTCCATCATCACAAAGGCCAACAACGCTGCGAAAAAAGCCACATAGGCATAGCGCGCAGAAGATTTCAACGCCCGAAGATCGTGTTGACGAATGCCTGCAATGGTGACGGCCACACCCGACAGACATGTCAAAAGGCCCAATAAAATCGCTCCACGCCCGAGAGCAGCATTGATACTTACAGCGAACATTCCGAACCCTTGTCAGTTTCACCGGCAATACGATCAGGATTATCTGCCTCGTATTCATTTGAATGTTTCACTTCAATGCGGTCTCCGTTAAAAACTCCATCTCGCAAGATTCCATGAACGACGACCGGAATACATTCTTTGAAAATCCCCCCAGGTTCCCCTTCATATACGACTGGCAGTGAGACACCACCAAATGAAATGGAGAATTCAGTTGCTGTCGCGTTGTCGGTCACCGAACCAACATCAACGATTCCTTGAATGCGCAATCTTCGCCCCGCTTCGCAGCCTTCTTTAGCGCCGATCTCGTCAACGTTGCAGTAGTAATCGATGGCAGAGGTCAAAAACTTTGTGAGCACCAGCCCTCCTGCGGCGACTACCAAGAGCAGAACAATCATTGCCAACCATGGGCGCCGCTGACGCCGCTGACGTGCCGATGGCTCACGAGGTGAAAGATCTAGCGAGTCGGGCGATGTACCAATGTCATCAGGCGAATCGGATTCGCTCATAACCACGGCCTCTTATCGCGCGGAACATCGCGTGCTGCCTTGCGTGAGCGATGCAGCACCCCACGGGCATATAGCGCCACACTGGCGAAAGTAACGACATAGCTTGCCACGATGAAACCAAGATCATCCATCAGTGACCTGCTTGCGTT
>CALGTP010000138.1 GCA_937902105.1 uncultured Actinomycetes bacterium | reverse complement strand
TGAGGCAAACCCGGCTCGCGGGGAATGGGGCGTGACTCCTAGATCAAGCCCCAAATCTGCCTCGATGGTGGCAATTGTGCGGTTGTATTTGTTGTAAGAATATGGGAAGAGAAACTCGTCGTCATGTGTGCAGGCATCAAGAAGCATGCAAAGCAGGAAGGCAATGTCAGTGTGTTTGAAAGAATCCAAAAAGGCAACTTGTTCTCTTTTGACTTTGGTGCCTACGTTGGCCCCTAGACGAAGGACAAAACGTCCCATATCTTGAGGAGGCCTGAGAACATGGCATTTCTTCAGGTGTAACAGTTCTGAGGGCCTAAGGCCCGTTGCCTGTTGAAGTGTTAGGCCAATGCCCATGCGAGGCAAAAATAAACGACTCATGTTGGCCGCAAAAAGTTTGGCTGGTGCCGAAGTCAAAGGAACTGTGTGTTTGGTTTGATGAGCAGCGGCTTTGCCTGCTGCCACTGCTTTTGTCCAAGGCAACTGCCCTTTTAGGGCAGGGTAAAAATATTCCAAAGCAGCTAAAAGGTAGTCGAGCTGCGATTTGGAAAGGTTATTGTGGTTTTTGAAATCAACAGCAAAACCGTCCACTTGCGCAATGTCCCAAATGTTGTGATTGTGCTTCACTAGGTAATCCACAAAAGATTTGAAAGCGGCAGTGTACCGCAGCAAAGTGACTTCTTTGACTTTGAGTTTGTGATCCGGGTCCAACCGCCTAGGTAAGCAGCAGCAGCTGGACCTGAACATGTTATATGAGCCTGGAGAGGAAATCAGCAGGCATTTTATCGGTCTCAATCCATGGTAGTAGCAACTGAATATTGCAGGCCAGTGTGACAGCGCTCTTCTTTCTAACGGAAAGGTTTAGAGCCCATGCAGAGCTGCGTCCCTTTTTCATTGCGCCGCCACATGCCATGTTGTCTTGAAGTGTGAACCAAACCTTGCAGTGACCAGTGAGAAACATGCTGATTGCTTCTACTACTTTACGGACCCCTCTAGCTTCCCCCAACGTAATGTGGTCTTCAAATGCCCATCTACCGCTATTGACCGGTAACCACCTGTCATCCATGAAAAGAGATTTGGGGAGTAAGCTGAAAGGGACCGTTGCTCTCATTGCTTTCTCAGGGTTTTTAAGGCCACTGAAACTACCGTCAAGTCTAGCTATTGTTCTGCCGAGGTGTTCACTGCTACTCAGCAAGTTGTGCAAGTCACTGCTATCTATGTTTGAAGCAACCACCCCAAAACCGCCGTGGTCTGCGCTTGAGGCGCCCATGGCATCGCTGGCCATCAAAACCTGGCTCAAGGGCCAGGCCATGTTGTGCTTCATTAAGGGTAAGCTGTATGCCATGTGAATCAGCTCACTTTTGACTGATGGCCACATGCGTACTGCCTGGCCCTCGCAAAGCTCTATCATTCGATAAACTGCAAAAGGAATGCACATCAGATCCCGCCTCAGCTGTGCACCGAAATTCCAAACTCCCAGTATAGCTCGGAGAACATTTACATGGATGACCTTGGAATTTGCAAGGAACAGAAGTGCGTCAAAGAGTGGGAACACTTTGCTATCTGGCAGTGAAAAATGAGTTTGATCTGCAGCTGGTTTGTACCCTATGACCTTTTTGATTTCTGAACCAGTGATTCGTTCAGGCACTTCGAAACCGCCGTCTTCCATGTGATCTGCAATGCAATGCATGATGGCTGCTGCCTTGACCTGTGAAGTGCTGTCTGTGACAATGACCACGTCGTCAACATGTAAGTAAGCAGCAGCAGTGCGATGATCCAAAAGCACCCTACGTCCGTTCACTGTTTCTTCGTTTAAAACCCTGACCCCGAAGTCGCACAAAGGAGAGGCGACTGTGGACCAGGCGGTCGTAGTGGGAACTGCCTGAGACAAATGCAAGTAACCAGTGGGGCCCGACCCTTTCTCAATCATAACTTTCAGAGTTAGGAAAGCGTGCCAAGCGATTTCTCTGCACATGTCTGGAGGGTATGTCTGAAGCCGTCGTGTATTGAACTCACCCTGTGCATTGAGACCTTCTGACTTACCAACGTGCTTATGCGAATTGGAAAGGCCCGGGCATTGGAAACGCCGCAGCTTGCCGATGTCGATGAAATTGGAGGAGAGGTCTGTGCCTTTCATGACCGGGGCACCTAGCGCACATTGCTTTATGTTGACCCTCTCTGCTCCCGTGCGTTTCTCAAGTTCAAGGAATTCAGGAGTTGCAAGTAAGCTTGGATACGGATCAATTCCCGGGTCTTCCGGATGTTCAAACAAATGGGCACCACCATGACCGGAAACACACTCGCAAATGCACAGGAACTTTAGCCACAAGTCATTGGCTTCAGCAACTCTGGCAGCTTCGTAAAGAGATAGGCCCGGCCTACCCCATGTGCACCATCGAAACCGCAAAGGTCGAGGGCCTTGGCATCGGCTGTTATGTCTAGCTCTGGACACAGTCGAACAAGGAGGCCCTCCCAGGACTATGTCAACAAATGCTGCACACAGTTCCATGATTTGGTGAAAAGTCTCATTAATGGAGAGGTTCCACCTAAAGTCAGTAGCAAGATCGATTGAAATCATGAGGAGAGCAAGTCCGGCTGCAGCGCAAAAAGATTCCAAGAAGTGTTGAATGTCCTGACCTGGTCTACGTTCACCAGAAAAGAAGTTCATGGCCACACAAACCCTAGAACCGGACATCTTGGCCTGTTTGACTGTTTGAATCCACTCTTGCAAGGAATATCCTGATTCAAGAGAGAGATCAGTGGCACGAGCTTTCTGGCGATCCCACCACTGCTTATCCGAGCAGCCGTAGTAAACGTTGTCCTCGTCCTCGACCAAACCAGGAAGTTCCTGCTCGGGCGAGGGGCTGCTCGTGTTGGTGTTGGTTTCTTCATTGACCGTGGTGACTGCAGTGTTGCACAAAGAAAGAAAACGTCGCGACCTCAAAGCTTGGCCGATGTGACGTAAATTTATGCTCATTAGAATATGAACTGAATGTGAGCACCCCATTGCAAGGCGGCTGTAGGTCGGAGCGACCAAGGTGTCCGGCCTTAGCAAATGACGTAAGGGCCACGGAAGCAAATGCCATACCAGCGCAGCTGGTACCGGCGGCGCAGCCTGATATAACTCAAACCAGCTTGGCACTTTAATCCATGAAAATGCGTTGGACTGATCACAAATTGCTATGTCTGTTTTACCGGAACTGCTGTGCAAACGTGTAAGTGCCCCGGCTCCGTCCATACCTAGGTTTGATCTGTCTCTCACGTCACGTAGCAAATAATTGAAAGGAACTTCCATTAACAGTTTTCTCTGAGTTACTTTGTCCTTTTTAAGTGTAGCAGTAAACCCTCCAAACGTCTTGCAGTCACTGAAAAGTCTCCATGTCCACATGCCGTTGGGAAGGTCATCACGGTTGAAGTATTGAATGTACTCATTGGTGTCGCCGCCTATAAAACCATATTGACTCTCAAGTTCGTGCAAAATAACAATAGATTTTCCGGCCCAGTCTATGCAGTTATTTTCAGAAGAATAAAAGCAAGCTTCTGCTGGGGGCAAGGCTTCCAGCATGTCCACCACCTTGTCGCTAGCCGGCTCGATCAGCCTGCTTGCAATGATTGGCACCATTGGGAGCGCTCTTACCGCCTGCACGTAACCGTCTACTTCCCTGGCTGCTTTTAGCACCTGCAAGAGAGCCTGGCGGCCGCCTGTCGGAAAATCCCGGCGGCCCTTGGCAAAGATTGCTGAATCCTTCAGAATTCTGCCAAGAATACTCTGTTGGGCGGCCAAAGCTCGTGCGTCGCCATGGCCCCTCAGAGTAGAGCGGTGTGAACCTGCAAGATCACCTGAGTTGAGGTTGTTGATGAGAGTAACAATTCCCACAGCTATCTTCCAAACCTTCAGCCGATCCTTGAACCGCTTTCGGAGTCGCGGTGAATTGGAATCTGGCTTCAACGGTTTGAGAGGCAAAGGCAAAGGGAGAACCAAGTTTGTATTTGAGCCCATCAGCTGACTGAGTAGTTCGCTTGAAAGCAGGTCCTCCGAAGCACACACATCTGCCCGTGGAGGATCTGTAGCTGAAGGGCTGGGTGCAATGAGCTCTGGGCAAAATGCCTCGTCAGCTCCTAGGGTGGCCTGCGAGCTTAGCACCGGGATAAGCAGGCCACCCTCTCCGGCCTCTCAGCCCTGGGGGGGGGGCAGCTGGAGCCCCACCTCCAGCCTTGCCTGATTTATGCTTGCCACCGCCCTTGGGCTTGCCTGTCTTTCCATCTCCCTTTCCTTTGTCCTTTCCTCCTCCTTTTCCCTTCTGCTGGCGAGCTCGTTCCCTTCTCTTGTGCTCAGACTGAGCATAGGTAGATGCGTCTGCCACCAACCATTCAGGCGCAATGTCGTGGTCAGCTCCGGCTGGCTTGATAGCCAGCATGGATGCGGCTGCATCCTTGTCTCCCGTCCGTTTCTCGTGGACGTACGAAGCCAACCGTCTCAAAGCTGTTTCGCTCATGTCGCAGGCTCCGAGCATCTGAAGCCTTGCGAGAGTCGAGGGCGGGCGGACCGCCTTGAGCTTGAAGTCAACCAAAGCCGCCAAATTGAAGAGTTCCATGTAGCGAGGATCGGACCTTCGCTCAACCGGGAACATCTGGTTGCACCAGTCCCGTACAGACATGCAGCCGGAGAATATGAGGTTCCTGTAGATCTCGGGAGCTGCTCGCTTCATGCCAATGGGCAAGCTGTTTCCCCAAGTCTCCATGTTGTCCTCATCCTCCTCGTCTCCACCGTATTGACCGTCATCGTTGCCAAAGAAAGGTGCTGCCGAGCCATGTGCTGGCAGCCCGGTGGATTCCAAACCGATCAAGCGCTCCTTGAGCTCTTGAATTCTCGGCATTGAAATGGTGTTTGCGCCTAGGTAGCCCTGTGCTTGAAGAGTAGCTTTTACCAGCGGGGAAAAAGGGGCAAGAGCGTGCACCTCTTTCCAGAACAGCCTTGACCAAGCCGGAACAGTGGCCTGTCTGCTCGCCCAAGTGATAAGCAGCTCCTTGATCTTCTTTGCCTGGGTCATGTTGAGATGTACTTCTCCGTCTCCGGCAGGGTTGTAGTAAGCGCCGTTTACGATATCATCATAGGACGCCTC
>CALGTP010000137.1 GCA_937902105.1 uncultured Actinomycetes bacterium | reverse complement strand
TGCGAGATTGGTGGTGGTTATGTGAAAGTGGTCAAGGAGGTGGTCATGGCAACGGACGTGATGATGGTGATGGCGGCAGTGGGGCAGCAGTGGTCGTAGAAGTGGTAGCAGCAGTAGTACTAGTTGTTGTTGTTGTAGTAGTAGTAGTAGTAGTAGTAATAGTAGCAGTAGTAGAAGAGGTCACGGCTGCAATTGAACTTAGAATTGTACAGACCGCCTTACGTCAAGGGCAAGGCAGCCCTAGGCCTAAGCCTCAGCCCTTTTGAAGTGGGCCCTCGCGTTGGACTTCCGCACTGCCACGGAGCAGCTCTGCAGCACCTCTTGCAGTAGGGTCTTGGCGCAGCCCCCCTCTCGTCTGGCCACGCTTTTGGCAAGGAGGTCGAGCACATCTAGCGCTTCGGGGGCCCAGGCACCCGAAGTCTCGCAGACCATGGGCTGGAATCGCACTCCCTGTGCCTCGCAGGCTGCCTCGGTGTTTTGGTAAGCACGCTTGCAAGCCGAGTAAGCGATGGCGGCAGCTAAGGGCTCCCGGGATGCCTCGCTAACGATATCCTGTCGCTGAGGTGCCGTGATGGCAAAGTCAAGTGCAGCAGGAATACCGCCAGTCCAGCATGGCAAGTACACATCGGCGGGCCGACGCTGGGAACTGCCATCCGAAGGTCCGGGGGGCAGGAGATCAGCCTTTTCAAGTTCAGGGCGCAGCCCGGCCCTGCGGCAAAAGTTAAAAACGATGTTGCGCTGGCCGTTGTGGCGGGTAACTCGGTCACCGCCGGCGCAGCATCTTCGAGAGTGGTGGCCGCGATTATCCATGATGCTGTCGCAGAGTGGGCACCACGAGCTGTCTGCACGGTCGGGCACGCATAGCCTGTAGCGGAGCTCCTCGCAGAACTCAGCAGCAGGGACGGCCGATCGCTGGGCAGGCGTGGCTTGCCAGAAATTGTACGCCCCCGGCTGGCATTCAGACAGAATGGTGGCTTGGTCGCTCAAGTCGAGAGTCGCCATACGTCTGTCAAACACCGCTTTGTCCAGAAGCTCGGAAAGGGCTTTCTGCTTCTTGCCGATCACAGCTTGCGCATCGAGTTGGTCGCTGCTAGGGAGTTTGCTGTTGAAGCCAGCCAGGGCGGCTCCGAAGGCCGATGAAGGCTCGGCTGCTTGAAGCTGGAAAGAGCTGTCGAGTTTGTGGCAAAGGTCCCGAGAAGAACACGTGGAGCTGAGGTACGCGGCTTCGGCGTGCATGCTGGCGCATCTGAGGCCAACACCTGCTTTCCGGACTCCACAGCAAGCCTGATCCCATTCGCTGTTGTTAGGGATGATTCCCGTTATAGCAGAGAAGGTCTTCCTAACTTGGGTGTCGAATTCAGCCAGGGCGTTGGTCTGCAAGTTCGGGGGCGTCATTCTCATGCTGTGAGTGACTTTACAAACACCTCCGCAGTTTCGCATGAGCCTGAGGGCGACTTGCGGGTCGTCAAGCTCACCAAGTTCGTGGAGGAGCTTACTGGCCGTGGCGACCTTATCTGAAGCATAATTCTCGCAAAAAGCCTCGTCGCCGATAGCGGCTCCCAGAAGCTCGAAGCAGCCCCTGGTGAGGACCCTGGAGTTACTAGTTTCGTTGTCGGCGAGAACGGCATGCGGGAAGAGCGCAATAAGATCCGTGTCCGTATCGTCAGCGGCGAGGACTAGTTCGCACTTTTTCAAGTTGAGGGCGAGGCCAAGGTCAGCGCAGCGGCGCTGAACAACATCGAGGGCAGCAGCG
This sequence comes from uncultured Actinomycetes bacterium, assembly GCA_937902105.1. GTDB lineage: Bacteria > Actinomycetota > Acidimicrobiia > Acidimicrobiales > Ilumatobacteraceae > Casp-actino8. Next base: position 1,834 of record CALGTP010000137.1, on the reverse strand, counting down.
ACCACTTGGAGATCTCCAGCGAGGACTCCGTCGTCCAAGTAAAAAACAGTTAGGTCGAGCTTGGAGCCTTGGACGTCTAAGTTTTTCAGCTCTTGGGCAAGAGGCTGAATAGCAAGAGCGAACAGGAGGGGGCCGAGTGGGTCGCCTTGCTGGACACCGGTGGAGGAGGAGATTGTGTGCTCCCCGAAAACAAGGTTTGATTCTTGGGCATAACACCATTGCGTCCATCGGGCAAGGCCAGGGAAGTGTTCACGGACCAACTGCAGGGCGAGCTCTCTGTTGACAGTGTTGAAGGCGTTGGAGAAATCGAGTTTGAGTAAGCCCTTGTTGCGGTTGTTGGCATTTTGCTGGGCCCATGCGCGGCTGGTGTGGACAGCGGCGTCCAAGCCCAAAGGGCAAGCGACTCCGACTTGGAGAGGCGAGAAGAAAGCCTGCGCGTCATCTTTTACGGCTGCGCAAAGGCACTTGCCTGCTAGTCGGCGGAGGATTTCACCTATGGCAATAGGTCTGATGCCCCCCTTTGGTTTGGCTAAAGCCATTAAGCCGGCGCCGGCAAGGTGTGGTGCCACCTCGGCAGGGGCCCGGCCGTTTACGAGAATCCCGATTAGAGACACGAGCTGTTCGAGAAGGGGTTCTTTGTGTGCCGGCCCCGTAGCTTCTAGAAGGTGCTGAATGCGTAACCCTGAAGGGCCTGGTGCGCTGTCCAGGGGGAAGCTGCGGAGGACCTTATTCACGGCGTCAGGGAGGATGTCAGCAGCGATTGGCAAAGAACCAAGCTCTGGGAGGAGCGGTCTCGCACCAGTGGGGTGCAAAGCTTCAAGGGCCTTGGCATTGTCGTCAGATTCCTCCAGAACTGTGCCACTGAGAAGAGCGGCGCACGCCTTTCGGTCGAAACCTTCCCTGCACAGAGCAACGGCCCGGCGGCGGCGGCCATTGACGTCGTTTGAGTCGCTGGCTGGGCGGCCCCTGGAAATGGTCACATCGGCCCAAAGAGTGGCACACTCGCCGGCTTGCCAGCGAGACAAGCGGTCCAGCGTGAAGGCGGCCGCGGCAGCGGCGTGTTTTTTGCCGCCTCGGGGAGGAGGTAATAACACACACTTTGGCAGCATCAAGAGTTCTGTCCAAGCAGCCATGCTGTTGGTGTCGTTGACAGCGGCGATGCTGCGGAGCAGAGTCTGGGCCCACAGAGTACGGGCGGTTTTTGGGATGTGTTTCAAGGTGCGAGCTGGTGCTGCCATGACATCAGCTAAAGTAGGCAGTTCTCCGTCGACTTCCTCCGTAGTGTTGGCTGTTTGGCCCAGCCGAGCTCTTTCTTTGCCAGCGCAGGTAGGGTGGATGCCTCGGCCACTGGCAACGCAGAGACGGCACCATCTACAACGCTCTTTGCTGTTGTCAACCATCCAGGCACGAACCACAGCTTCTTCTCCGTTGGCCAGGTGCATGTTGATGTGGTGCTGCAAGGTACCTTTGCTGGTCCAACCATCTACCTTGTTTCGCTTGGAACAAACACACATGTCCACGGGGCACCAGAACCTAGGGCTGTCGTCCTGTGGGCCGGTTCTCCTTCTTTTTCTGGCACCGCGTACGTCTTCTGCCTGGAGTTGTGGTGGGTCGGAGTTGATGGTGCTCGGGCCAAGTGCGTTCTGGCGTTGTGCCGGTGGGGGGTGAGGTGGTGTTGTTGTTGCTGCTGCTGTGGATGTCGTTGTGGTTGTTGCGGTTGTTGCTGTTGGTGTTGCTGTTGCTGTGGCTGCGGCTGCAGTTGCTGTTGGTGTTGGTCCTGCGGCTGTAGCTGTTGAGGCTGTTGCAAGTGTTTGTGTTCTGTTGACAGGGAAGT
>CALGTP010000136.1 GCA_937902105.1 uncultured Actinomycetes bacterium | reverse complement strand
TGCATCACAGATCCCAGGAGCTCCTGCTATGGCAACAGATTCAAATTCAGATGCGAAAAATCGGCAATTTGAAGGAGCATCGGCTCCGAGTATGCCAAGAAGGGCAAAGAAGTTCAAACACTTGCAAAAATATGACCATGTCCCATTCTATTCGGCATGCGTCGCAAGAAGCGTGACAAGAGCAGAAGCCAGATCCAACAAGGATGCTAAGGCAGCGTTGGACAAGGAATGGCTAAAGCTCAGAACACAGGGAGCATGGAATGAACAAGGCGTGCGAGAATGGGAACACGTCAGAAGAGAGGCAATAAAGAATAATAAGAAAGTCCATATAGGAAGAGTTTTCGACATATGTGTTGAGAAAAACTCGGAATTGCCAGAAGGAGACCCGAACAGAAAATTCAAAGGAAGAGTAGTTTTCGAGGGCTGCAACGTGCGAGATGAATTTAACAACTGGGCTATATTCGCTGAGATTTCATCCTGCCCTGCTACAATGGAAGCAGGAAAGGCAGCTGATGCATATGGGATGTTCCCCGGTCATGCGGAAGAAATGGCAGACGGAGAATCTGCCTACACGCAAGCAAAGCTGGGGGGAGAAACGACATGGATCAGAGTACCAAAGGACCAATGGCCTGAGGAATGGATAAAGAAGGGTTATGTAGACCCGGTGTGTCCGCTCGTGCTTGCGCTGTATGGTCACCCAGATGCGGGAGGATTCTGGGAGCAACACTGTACCAAGGCACTGTTGAAAGTAGGATACAGACCAATCAAAAATGCCAGTTGGAAATCAGTGTTCTACCACGATGCACTCAGATTGCTATTGGTCGTGTACGTCGATGACTTCAAGTTGTCAGGACCAAAAGAGAACCTTGCAGAAGGATGGAGATTGATAAGAGAGGATGGAGGAATAAAGATGGACCCCGCAACTGGGGTGGGAAGATACCTCGGATGCGATCACTCCACCATCACGGTCGAAGTCGAGGGTGACTTCAACCCTCGGCATGCCTGGATGCAAGGTCTAGATATTGAAAAGATCAAACAACCTCCGTCTTTAGAGCTTAAGAGACAGAGTGAAGTTGCTAAACAGAACATGCAACTTAACAGGGGGGATTCAAAGCATCAAAAGGCGGAAGGAGCTTCGTCTCCGAACACAAAGAAAAATAAAATTACATTCATGAAGTACGATATGAAGGGTTTTCTCGAACAATGCGTTGCGAGATACATGGAACTATGCTTTGCAAAATACAGCAAACCACTGAAACACGCAGAGACACCGTTCCTAGACGAAAGCAGACCGGAACACGACGAGAACCCGATAGACCTGAGTGAATGCAGAGACATTATTGAAGAAGTGGACGAAAGCTTACGTGCCGCAGCTGCAGCACCCAAGGCAAAGGGAAAGGCCAAGGCCACCAAACCTACTCCACCACTTGACGGTAATCCTGGTGTGTTAGGGGATTCTGCCTCGGCCATATTAATGAAAATATTGTACGCAGCCAGAATGGGTCGATATGACCTAGTCCGCCCGGTTGCGAGACTCGCTACCAGAGTCACGAAATGGACTGAACTGTGCGACCAGAAGCTGCATCGACTGGTATGCTACATCAAGTCGTCCCTAGACGTACACATGTACGCATGGGTGGGAGACGAAATGAGCGATGTAGAAATTGTACTATACTGCGACGCAGACCTGTCAGGAGACAGAACTGATGGGAAAAGCACGTCCGGTGTGTTCTTGTGCCTGATGGGACCCAACACGTTTGTCCCGTTATGTGGCCTTAGCAAGAAGCAAACGTCGGTAGCTACATCTACACCTGAAGCAGAGATTGTCGCTGTGCACCATGGTGTATGTAAGGAAGGGCTCCCTGCACTTGACTTGTGGGAGACCATTCTTAGACGTAATGATTTGGTGGTCAGAGTAATGGAAGATAACTCGGCATGTACCAGAGTAATAATTTCCGGAAGCAATCCATCCATGAGACACATATCCAGAACTCAGAGAATCGATATCACATGGTTAAATGAGCGCTTCGCTAGAGGAAACTTTGGATTCATCGAGTGTCCTTCGGCCTACCAGGCCGGGGACATTTTCACGAAACACTGCTGTGATTCTGCATACTGGAACAGAAACCTAATGTTGATTGGCCACTTTCGTAAGGGGCAGATCATCAAGGCCGGCGCAACAAATGCCTGCCCGGCAAATAAGGTCGAAAATCCAAATGAAGACTTAGAGATTCTAAAACTCGCTGTTATCAGCGACAATGGTAGGCTTAGGCCTCCTGACCGGGACCACATTACAAGGGTCACTTATGACCTAGGTGAAACAAAGAACGTTGAAGGCGAGTGTTGCGCCGTGGCAAACAAAAGTGATGAGGATGAACGCTGTGCAGTAAGGAGATTGATAGGGAAAATTAAGAACGCCAGAATTCCGCTTATGTTCAAGGATTTGATTGTCGAACCGACGGGCGTCCGGCCCGACCGAGCAATCATCGAATTCTGTTGTGGACCGAACTCTGTAATTGGACAAAGAACTTCCGCTTCCAAGGGATGTCGTGTCTACCGAATTACCGAAGGCATTGATGCAAACTCCGAAGAAGGTTTCTTCCTTGCTGCAAAAGGATGCACTTTTAATAAGGCATTGTTATTCTCGTCAATCCCGTGCACCGGTGGATCCAGCTGGAGCCACATAAACAAGCACCATCACACCGCTTGGAAGAAGGTTAGAAGTGCCCGGAAGATATACAGAAAAATCTGGGAAACATTTGAGAAGGTTTGCAAGATTGCAAATGAATGCGGTACGCTCATCGCCCTTGAATGGCCGACTGGATGTATTTACTGGAAGCAGCGGGATGTCATGAAACTGATAAATGACTATGGATTGCGGCGAGTAAATTTCCATGGCTGTGCATTGGGAGTAAAATCTATTCTACCCCAAACCAAGGGAATGCCGATTAAGAAGCCTTGGACAATATTTACTAACTGTGATGAGATTGTCAAAGGGTTCGAAGGGAAGCTCTGTTCCAAGGATCATGAACACGCTGAATGCCGGGGAAAGGACGCCAAACACACTGAAACTTATTCTAGTGAATTTGCGTCCATTCTGCATAGGGCTTTCGACCGTGCTTGCAGATGAGTGGATTGGATGGACGGTATTCGCGCTAATTGCGGCTCGAATCTTATGTTTTGTTTGTGTTATTCGTCTCGGCCTTAATTGCAAACAACTCACGCAACTGTTTAAATTTGTTTTGTTGTGCCCGAATCATCTAAATCCAATATCCTGCGTCCTAACAATGGAGCCTCCTCGCTGACTATCAATGCAGAGAAAGTCAGAAGGTATTACTGTGTGATCAACGAGAAATGAACAAGCGAGGGAGATCGCTAGGGCCGAGGGAAAGAGATAAGGAACCCGAAAGGGTCGAAGGGGTGTCAGCCCCGTTCAGCGCGTTCCCATCGAAACAGACAGGCATGGACACGGATGATGTCCAAGACAAGCAGTCAGCAGCATCGTCTAGAGCTAGCTCTGTACACACTAGGTCTGCAAAATCAAGGACGCCCAGCCCACAGACAAGGTCTAGTGGACTATGGGACA
>CALGTP010000135.1 GCA_937902105.1 uncultured Actinomycetes bacterium | reverse complement strand
TGTGACCCGCAGCGTGGCGCATGTTGTTTGGGCGTAGGCTAGTGGCTCGACTTTTGTTTCTCCTCTAGGCCCGTGCCCCACTCGAACTTCCCTCCGTTCGCACACTCGAGCCAGCGCGTCCAATCCACATACTTTCCAATGTCTGTCTTCCCGCGCGTCGGAAAATCAGGATCCAGAATGGGCTTGGTTTCTGGCCCGATAAGGAGCAGAACCCCGAACAAGCGCCTCAGCCTTTCCTGGATCTTGCCATTGTTGCCAACGCCAACGAAATGGTCCACATCATGAAACAAGTGGCGATTAGCCGCCACCAAGCACTCAAAGCAACCGGACACAGCAGAACACGTGGGACTTTCGCCAGCGTTCGGGTCTCCTGGCGGGCTCGCCCACCATCTGGCACTGCACCGAAACGACGTGGACCGATCTGCATAAGCCGCAATAGCCAGATCGACATGCTGGCATGATGCAAGGCATGCTTGAAATAAGTCGAACACGAAAACATCCGGCAAGCCACACCCATGGTGCAAATATGTACACATAACAGCCAAGGGCAGCAGCGTCGTCTTCCCAAGGTTGTGCTCCAAGCGTCCGGCTTGCTCCACGGAGAGCTCTAGACCGCGGGAACGGCGGATGTTGGACATTGCATCTTCAATAATCTCATCGAAAGACTTTGATGTAATGTATCGCGTGTGCAATGGCATCCTCTGCCAGAACGCAATGTCTTGAGCCACCTGTCGCGGCGCCTTGGCAACCATTCTGAACCAAGAGTGCACTTCAGCAGCGGGATCATCAGAAAAATCTGGGGGCGGCAAGCGCACGAGCGGTGCGACTGCGAGATCCTGCCTCGCCGGCTGCGTTGGGGCATCTGCAATATCACTCGATGAAGAACGTGCAGGCATGGCATAAACTTCATCCACCTCTGCAATGACATCGGCTGCTGAACGGAGCGCAGAAGGCGCACTGCTGGAGCACGAGCGATGCATGATTCCATGTGCGTGGTAGTTTGGCTGACGACAGCTGTCTGCTAGCGACTGGAGATTCAGAAGTATACTTGGCCCTCCGTAAATTTGCAGAAAACTGTCTTGTAGCAGACCTGACAAATACCCAGTGGAGTCAATATTCTGCCACACAGCTTGTGTTAAGAACAAAGGCTCGTCGATGGTAGATCGCAAGCCGGGCAAGTGTGGCAGAGTCTGCGGATCGGCTGACCGTAAGAGATTGACTACCTCCGACCAGCTTGACCCCAAAGTGGGGTGCGATGTCCACTGCTGATATACGGAAGGTTCCAGCATCGCAGAAGCGGCCAAGAGAACGGGCACATACAAGAACGAATTAGTGCTCTCCGACACAGGCAACTGTGGAGGTGGCCGACGCCGCCAGTTCGAGGGGACTTGAATATCATAGATCGGAAAAACAGGCGCCACTGCCCCATCAACTTCCAGATCTAATAACCGGCGGCAACAGGCAGGCGACTCTAGCCGCGGGCGCTGTCTGGGAGCTGGGTTCGGGGTGGAGCGTGCAGGCGAAATCAAGTCGATGGGCTCGTCCATGATGGAACCACAAGGCCCAGCTGCAGCAGAGGAAGAGGACTGATCGGCCAAGGTCGCAATGGAAGGTTCGTGCATGCCACCGCGAAAATAGGAAGCACGTGCTAAATCGGACTGGCTGCTGAAGTGAGCGCGGCAATGATCAACAAGCAAAGTAGGCCAACGGGCCGCTGTAGGCTCCGGAACACAAGCCCAGAAATGGCCAAGACCTTCAGGGAAGTGCGGATGTGTGTAAAGCATCATTGGCACAGCTGGGTGCGAAGACAAGAAATTAGTAGCATCAGGGAGACTTAAGCATTGCAGATCATGCTTAGGTTTGAGCAGCAAGGCAGCCCCAGCTGGCACGTGCAGAATGAGTAGGCCATTTTGATACTGGCGCAGCGCGGAAACTGCAAGCTGGGCATGCTCCAAAGTAGTTGGCGTCCCCGCCGTTACTAACATCTGCTTATCAAAAAAAGAACAGCTCAGTTGTGAAAATGCATACTTGGAAACGAAAGTGCGAGCATCTTGCACTGACAAG
>CALGTP010000134.1 GCA_937902105.1 uncultured Actinomycetes bacterium | reverse complement strand
TGAAAACCACAGCCGATTTAGGTTCAATTTTATGGGGAGGGAAAAGGATACCGGTGACGACATTAGGTTCTCTCATTGATCGTGTAGAGGAAAACAGGGTCTTGATGATGGCCGTTCTTAACCTATTGAGGATTTTGTCTGCGGGCAGGACGATTTGGACTCCGTAAGTCATTTTAGGGATGGCACACGCCTGAACAAGATTAAACCTCAACCTCTTGGAGTCGGGTGCACACTCAATCTTCTGAACCACAGCCAAGGCCTCAAGTGTTCTGTCGTTCTGTCTAGATCTATAGTGTTTACGTGTGGTTGCAACAGTGAAGCCTAAGCTCTTAGTGACATAGGCAAAAGAGCCCGAAAAGTCCAGCTGCGACATGGCAGATTTTGCTTTCTTGAGGTCACTACAGGTAAGAGTACACTTCTCATGATTGAGCCTCTGGTTGGTAAGACTATCAAAAACATCACCCTGGTCAAGAGATTTCTTGAGGTCTTCAATCCTTGAGAGGTGGGCCCTTAGCTTAATGTCGTCAACAAAGAACGTAGAAATGACGCCTGGGCAAGAAACGGAAATTCGTTTGCAGAAAATTGAAAAGGCCGCATTGACTAAAAGAAGGCTAAAGGCACAGCCTTGGACTAGGCTTGTGGTGAAAAACTCTTGGCCAATTGAACAGCCATACTTAAAGCAGCGCCTATGTTGACTATAAAACTTAGCGACTGCCTTGCAGACTTTGGCATCGAAGCCAAGTGCGTGTAAGATCGGTGTAGTATTCTCCGCTTTAAAGCGGTCGAAACATTTGGAGCGGTCCTGGTTGGCAGCCACCTCAGGATCGCTGGGGGTGCCCGGGGTTCCATTTTGTTGAAGGCTATGCTGCAAAGAAAGAGCCGCCGGTAGCTCGGCCATGAGCGTAGACTTCCCGCTGCGTCCGCCGAACAGTTGTTTGGGGAAAACGACCTCTTGCCATGGGGTGGACTGGCCGAAGCGCAGTGATGTGTAAGTACTGTACAAGATACTCATCAAGGTGATGGGTCTCTTTTTGAGGGGCAGGGGGCCTTCCTTCTTGTCAATCAGGGAGGTAGGGCAGGACTGAATTGCCTCAGGCCATGTCTCGTTGGTGTCTTCAACAAGCTCAACCAAATCGGCAAACAACTGAAGAATAATAGGGGGGAGTTTCTTAAGTTCCTTGGTCCTCCAGCCATCGTCTCCCCCAGCTTTCTTATTTTCCCTCTTTTGGAGTTTGTTAAAGAAGTGATGTCCAGTGAGCCTAGGTAAAACACACGGTGCCTTAAGTGCGCCGATCTCGGCCTCATATTCCGCTAAAAAGGGTCCTGGAGGGATAGGCTCGGTGATGAGGTAGGCGTCCCAAGCCTTCCTGATTGCCTGATGAATGAGTTTAGGATCGGAAGTGAGGGTTCCACTGTCCGTAAGAATGATTTGGTTAGGATCTTCACGTTTGCCCTTAACCCACTTATATGCATGGGTAATCGAGTTGGTGAGCTTCTGGCGCCATTCTCTAATCTTGCCTTTCTTCTCCCAGATTACGCTAGCCTCGAGGAACTTATCAACACGAGCACGAAGAGCGTCAACCTCATCAATCCCGGTGGGGAAACAGTGACACCATTTAGGCACCAGTTCGACCTCAAGGGCGTTCCTGAGGCTGTACAGCTGAGCCTCGATATTGGTCTTAACAACGTCGGTGGCCTTGTCCCACATGCGGAGCTTGACCCCAACCTCCTTTAAGCGCCTAGAAAGCTTGGCAAGGCTGCAAATGTAGCTGGAGCACGTCTCATGGTCCCCGGAAACCTTGGTGGGCTTAGAGTTCAGAACAACATTAGGTCTGGAACCCCTTGAAAAGTGTGAGGCCTGTAGGTGGGCTTGCGGGTGGTCTCCAGGTAAAGTAGCTATCAAGAAGTCGGTGGCAACCTTATTAAAAACATCCCAAAGGGCGACAGTACTCTTGGCGTGTTTGGCAGATTTAATTTCTTCCTCATGCTCCAGGAGAATTACACTAGCAATGTAGGCCGTAGCCTCGTCGCTGATTTTATAGGCACCATCAACATCAATAGCAGGGCGCTTTTCAAGGGCATCATGTTTCCAGACAGGTATGTCAACGCAAATTTCCGCACGAATTGGGGCATGCTGGGTAAGAATTCCCTCATAATTGGGTGCACAGGTAGAGAAGAGGTCCTTGGCATACCAATTCGCAAACATGATGTCAATGCGGCTTGAGTTTTGATTATCATCCCAGTGATATCCATGTGCATTGTTACAGTATGTGTTGCCAACGTCACTGCCCTGGGTAAACTGGTCATGCATATCTGTCCAAACACCTGTGTTGAGCGCAGCAGTGAGTATAACGGACTCACAAGGGTCAATATTGACGTCACCGCACAGGACAACTGGGGCATTGTTAAGGGGGGCTGCATATGCAAGCAGGTCCCTCAGGAAGGCCTCATTGAGCTTAAACAGATTACCTCCGCCCGAGGCCCCGGAGTACCCATAAACGACAAGGAAATGGATCCTAGTCGCCACAACACCACCGGGCCTCGCGCAAGCATCGAGAGAGATATGCAGGAACCTGCCATTTGTCCAAGCTGCGAGGAGGGCTGCAAGGTTTTTGCCAGGGGGGGGATGTTTGAAGGAAGTGTAGAAATCACGGTGTGCGAAGGCAACTCCTCCTTTACCAGACTTTGTGTAGTCGGCTCCAAGTCTATGATTCGAACAATTTTCGGTCACAGGTTCCCCACACACGAGTTTGAATCCCTTGTTAGCAAAAGAGTAGCCAAGTTGGGAAATTTTCCTCTTATCAGCAGCAGTTTCCATCAATTTTCTCGTTTGACC
>CALGTP010000133.1 GCA_937902105.1 uncultured Actinomycetes bacterium | reverse complement strand
GGCTCGGGGGTACCGGAACGGGGCGCAATATGATCGGCGTTGATCACATTCCGGCCAGATTCCGCCATCTCATCCAGGAGTCAGCCGACCCAGTAATGTTCAGCACAGGCGGTGGCCTCCAGAAAGGCAGTGAGAGCATCATAACCGTTGGGAAGATCTTCGGGACGCATCACGCTTAACAAGTGTCCACCAGCGCAATGCCTTGGGGCGCAAGTTAACCAGGTCAAGAACGCGCTGCTCTGGCTGCCTGATCTCGAGGGTGAGGATGCAAAGCCTTTTCTCGTGCGACGAGAAGACATCCACCACTTGAAAGTGCGATGCCCAAAGAAGTACCGACACTATGCTCATAAACTGGCGCATGATGTACCTATTTGGAAGGAGCTCGTGACGTTACACGCTAAAAATGGCATCACACAGTCACCCCCGGCCTCGCAGGAGAGACTGAGGGAGAGACTGCCAGAGTAGCGGATGGCGACGAGCTCGCGCTGTGCGCCACACCAGATTCCGGGAACGCGAGCGGATCATCCGCTCCTCCGGAGGCAGTCGTGCCGCCACCACCACCAGCGCAGGCAGATGATGAAACGGAGTGGGACTGCGACGCAATACCTTTGACTGTCGCAGAAAAGTTGAAACAAGAAGCAGCTTCTCCCGAACACTTGTTCAATCATGCGCGGAAGAATCCCTTCTGCGAGTGGTGCCGCATCGCCAGGATGACAGCTCGTTATCATCGTCAGCGGACTGCAGACGAGAAGGCGTTGCTGCCTCTTGCCACTTGTTACGGACACAGGTGCAAATTCGACCACATCGTGCTGGGCGAACTCGCAAAAGGCGCAGGCAGAGAGAAAACTTGTTTGGCAGTTTTAAACACTTTCTCTGGAGCTCTGAGAGCTTTCCCACAGACCAGCAACACGAAAGACCTATGCATCCGTGACATCAAGTCCTTTGTCGGAGCAGAAGCGCCGAAGGAGACAGAGGTCGTGTGCAGCTCGGACTGTGCCCAAGAGTTGACAAGCGCTGCAGAGTGGCTGGGATTTCACCCCGCCCCTGGAGTGCCGAACGACCCCATGCACAACCCTGTAATGGAGCGAGCAGTTCGAACGTTGAAAGAAAACACAAGGGTTAATCACCTTCGTGCAGGCTTCCACCACGAGCTGTGGCCCGTTTCGGTCCTATTTTCTGCAGTAGCGCGCACCGTGACAGAGCCAGCTCCTACACATGCCAACGAATCTGATGAGACGAAGGCTTTGGAGGCAGGCAAGACACGGTACGAGGCTGCCAACGGAGGCGCAGCATTCGAAGGCATCCGACAACCGCTTGGCTCATTGGTTTTCTACAAACCAAAGGAGCACACCGCCCTGCCAGCATTTGAGCCCAGGGCGAAGCCAGGCCTTTTTGCCGGATGGCGCATAGACGACGGGTGTCAGTTCAAGGGGATACACTTAGTGCTAGACTACGAGGCAGTGAGGACGCAGCAGCGCGGTTATGCGCAGCCGATTCAGGTGCATGAGAAGGAGCTCATCGTGCCCGAGAGCCTCGACTTCCCACTTGCGAAAGCAAAAGAGAATCAGCTTCGCAATATGTCCGGCGCTGCAGAGTTGCCTACAATAGAGGCCCTCCCGTTTGAACCTGATGCTGCAAGTACGGTGCCACAGCGCGTGCAGCAACGCAATGCATACATCACGCTTGACAGAATTATACAGCACGGAAAAACTGAAGGACGCAAGTCCAGCATGAAGTTCAATTCGAACCA
>CALGTP010000132.1 GCA_937902105.1 uncultured Actinomycetes bacterium | reverse complement strand
TGGGAAATACGGACTGGGTGGAAAAAGCTGTGTGGTTCGTCGTCTCGTCGTTGTGACTCCTTTCCATCACTATAGAATTGTCTGCCAGCAGATCGGGGTATTACACAAAATTAGTACGTCGTCAACAAAGTTTCTGGGGTTTTAGAAGTTCGACTTTTCGGAAAAGTCGGCCTTGGTCATCGTTCTGGCCAAGAATTGGCGAAACGGGGTGGGAGATGGTAAATAAATAGGCTAAAACGAGATGATAAAAAAACGAACGGATTGAAACGGCCAAGCAAACGGCGTTCTATGAAAGTCTGCGCAATGAGTGCGACGGATTGAACCAGCGGCAGATAGCGGAAGCCATGGAGATACCACGCAGCACGCTGGAATATTGGCTTTTGCGCAAAGAGAGCATTGATGCCGACCCTGGGTTGGTGGAGTTTTTTGAATCGGAGGTGGGCATTGCGTTTCTGCACCGAGTGATAGTGGCGGCCCACTTTGCGATCACAATGATAGGGCCAAGCGGTGTACGAGTCGTATGCCAGTTTCTGAAATTGTCGGGATTGGACCAGTTCATCGCCGCGTCCTATGGCAGTCAGCAAGCAGTAGCAGCGGAGATGGAAACGGCTATTGTGAGCTACGGTGTCAGGCAACAAGCCGATTTGGGTGCAAACATGCCCGCCAAGGAGATAACGGTGTGCGAAGACGAAACCTTCCATCCCGAAATATGCCTGGTGGCTATGGAGCCGGTCTCCAACTACATCCTGCTGGAAGCGTATGCACCGGACCGCAAGGCGCAGAGTTGGACCGCAGCCTTGCATGAGAGTCTCGAACAGTTGCCGATCACAGTAGTCCAAGGCAGCAGCGATGAAGGGCTGGGGTTGCGTCATCACATCGAAAAGGACTTGGGTGTGCATCATTCCCCCGACCTCTTCCATGTGCAACAGTCGGCCAGCAAGGCCACCAGCGCCCCCTTGGCGGCTCAAATACGGCAGGCGGAAAAGGCAGTGGAGAAAGCCCAAAAAACCTTGGATTGCCAACGCACAGAACAGGCAACCTACTTGAGTCAGGAGCCCAGACCGGTGGGACGTCCTCGGGCCTATGACAAGCACATCGCCCACGCCCAAACCCAAGTCGAGAATGCGCAAGCGGCTTTGGACACGGCCTTGGACCGACAGACCCAGGCCCAAGCGGCTGTGCGCGGCATCAGCCATTGCTACCACCCCTTCGACCTGGAAACCGGAGCCACCCAAGAGCCGGAAGCCGTGGCCCAGCAGATGAGCGCCCATTTCGCTGCCTTGGAAACCGTGGCAACTGAGGCCCAACTCCCTGAACGCAGTTTCAAGAACATCCACAAGGCCAAACGACTCATAGTCAAGATGGTCGCCACCATTGCCTTTTTCTGGCTCACCATCCGGGCCAAAGTGGAGGCTCTCTCCCTCACCCCAGCCCAGGAGCAGGCCGTGCATCAATGGCTGATTCCTGCTATCTACCTGCAATGCGCTGCCGACAAAGCCTCTTCCGCTCAACAACGTATTGCTTTGCGTCAGCGCTCACAGGTGCTTATCGACCGCAGTAACAGCCCAGATAGTCCTTTGTTCTTACTTGCAGAATCTGACAAACGTCTGCTTGAATCTGTGGCTACCGAATGTGCCCAACTCTTTCAGCGTTCCAGTTCTTGTACTGAAGGCCGCAATGGTCAACTCGCTCTGCGCCATCATGGCCTGCATCGTATCAGCCATCGCAAGTTGAAGTCCCTCACCGTCGTCCACAATTTCTATCTCTCCCGTTCCGATGGCTCCACTGCCGCTCAACGCTTCTTTGAACAGGACCATCCCAACCTCTTCGAGTACCTTTTGACCCAGGTCGATTTACCCGGCAGACCCGCCCAAAAACGACCTCCGCCTTCCAAGGTTCCTCGTCTCATTTAGCCTGGTATTCACCCTCTTGGCCAGAACGATGACCAAGGCCGATTATGACATCATAAGTGTCAACTTAAGGATTTTGACCCAGCAATTTGGACGACTGAAAGGGATGAAGGCTCCTGACGCACTCTGGATGTCGGGCTACTCAAATCCGTCAATAGGTCAATGAAATTGCTTAAGTTGACACTTATGCGTGTTTGACAAATAGAGCCGCCAACTCGTCGTCAGACAGAATTTCTTGAAAGGC
>CALGTP010000131.1 GCA_937902105.1 uncultured Actinomycetes bacterium | reverse complement strand
TTCTTCTCCAAAGAGATCCTCGTGTCCTGCGAAGGGATCCGAAAAGGGGTGTTGAGTATTGTCAGGGACAGAGGAGGGTTTCATGGCCGAGTCGAAAACGCTTGCAGGTGCAAAACCCGCTGAACAGACAATAGATGCTATTCCCGCTCTCAAGAAACAGGAAAAGGCATTATGCGAGTTCAGTAGAGTGGCCGAAATAGTTTTCCTCTTTGTTTTTGCTTGTGAGGGCGTACAGGCGATTGACAAAGCAGCATGTTCCGCACCTGGAATTCCACTCGGTGTAGGGGCAGCCCTCCAGGTCAGATGTCCAGACGAAAGTAATTCTTCGGACATGAAGCATCTATCCAGTTTTGCAAAGATGAGTTTGCCCTGCCTCACTCTGGTCCAAGTGGCTTCCAGCGCGGGGGTCTGAAGCTCCGATAGCTTAAGTACTTGACACATTTCGTGTAGGGCCGCTTGCTGGAATTCATGCCTGTCCTGTCTTCCGACCAATGTACCAGCTGGTGTGAAGTTGAAGTCCCCTGCCAGAAGTAACTGAACTGAATTTGGAAGGAGCGGGAGAAGAGCAATAAGTGCTTGGGATAAAGAGTTGACGTGCTCTGAGAGTCTGTTGGGGTCAATATAGACCGACACGAAGAGCACAGGTCTGCTGCCATCCTCGTGCATCGCGAGGACGGCAATAGCATAGCCCACAATGAGGGTGTGAGTGGATATCTCTTTCCATTTGGAGGAGTGGGGAATGAGAATAGCGACTCCACCTCGCGAGCCATGGGTCACCTCCGTGGATTTAACGTTAGCCCCAATTTCGCTGGCTACCTTCTTTTCCTCCCCCAACGCCCAGTGAGTTTCTTGGAGAAAGACAAAGGCACCTGACCTAAGCGCATTCAAAATGAAAGAACGCTTTTTTATGCCCTGGTCAGTGGTACGGTCTCTCCAGTATCCAGAATTCCACGAGAAGATGACTGGGAAGGGCGCTGTAGATCGAAATTCTTTGATCGAGGAGGAAGGCAACTGATCCGAAGGATAGATGGATTCTTCAACATGTTTGAGGATTTCGATTGAGAACCCTTCCAGAGAAGTGACGCCCGGAAAACAGTCTTGCAAAGTGGTGCCGTTGTGGTATAGGATGCAAGCGCTATAGGTAAAATACCGGAAGTACCTAATACTTCGGTAGAGGAGTCCTGTCTTATTGCGAAGTGCATCTCTCTGTAGTAGTTTGATAGCCAAGAAAAAGTCACGAGTAAGTGGGCGGTTCCAGAGTAGGAACGGGCGTGAGAAAAGGTCCCAAGCCGGGGCAAGAAGGCTTGCCGCAAGGTTAGACATGCTGAATCACAACTACCTCGAGGGATGGGTGCGTTACCGCCTTGGTACGCTGGAGTCGGAGACTAGTGAAATCAGACGAGCGAATGAGGGCGAGCGGCATCGCTTTTTTGCAGTGCACGGGCCTTGGTTTTCGCTTTGGCAGGGCCTGACCTTGTAGAGGCATTGGGAGATCTGGATCTGGCCCTGACAGGTGCAACTAGAGGAGGAGGAATGATAGGAATTTGAGAGAAGTGCGGAAAGGTGAGAGGAATGTCAGGGGGTGACCATTGAGCCAAACTTTGATGTCCAACATTAATGCGCTTGCGTATTTCATCACTGCAGAGTTGGCTGCGGCAGTTGGACGGAGGTGGTACCCAGACTTGAATCTCATCTTTAAGCTTGGTAACGATAATGAGGTCATGGGAAGACTCGGAGCAAATCGTGAATCGCGCCTGCATGACTGGTTCGTCAAGGAGAATAACATGAATGTGGAAGCAGTAGTCGGAGGGAACAAGGTAAAGAACAAAGTGAGAGAACACAGCCAGGGTGTCAAGGGGATCAGTGGTGCTGTTAGCAAGGAGGTTGGTAGGCAAAGCGAGAGAGGAAACAAGGGAAGATGGTAGGTCCTCAAGAATTGGAGGGAGGGAACACGAGAGTGGGACATTGAGTACACCGCAGAGCGCAAGCGCAAGGAGGGCAGCGGAGGAGAATGGGGCTTGTATGGGAAGAGCAACAGCTAGAAGTGGGTGTAAGATGTCCTTGGGAATATGGGAGCCTCGTGAATCAGTGTAATCAAAGGTACGAATCCGAGATGTGTGGCTAAAGACAGGTGTGGTGCAGAGAAGAGAACGTGGATTACGACCAGCAGCGATGCCATACTGCGCATGTTGAGATTCCCGGCTTTTGTTGGAGTCGACACTAGGTTCAGGGAGAGGAAAGTGGATGAGGAGATGTATGTAAGGGAAAGGAGCAGCTGTGGGTTTGGAGTTGGGAAAGATTGGTGGGAAGGCTGTTACGTGATCCTCGCTTAGAACAGCGAATGAATTCTTCGAGGCGACACACTCGGCGAGTAGAATGCCGGGAGATTCTCGAAAGATGAGCAGCGCTTGTTCTTGCCAGAATCGGATGAGATTGGGTAAGGTAAAGGAGGGTAGTGGAGAGGAAAGAGAGAGAGAAAGAAAGGCGTAGACCTGCTGCACCAGAGAGACAGACGGTTTAAGGTTACGCACCTCGATAAAGACAATGGTAGCAAAGGAGATGAACGGACAAGGGAAACAGCACCCCGCGAAAGTCAATGATCCAATCCAAACTTGTGCCTTGATGGATCGCAAGGAGTCAAGCATAGGATCTTCAACTCCGATAGGAGTTTGTTTGACAAACGGCATGAGACACCCAGGAGTGGGTAATGCGATGGTACAGCTCGGTTTGTGCGAACTTTGCACATGCGTGTCAAGTGAGAGCCCAACCCCTGAGGGAGGAGCGGTCGGCTCAAATCGAATGGGCTCGTTGTATTCGGGTGATAGATAAAACGGTGAAGAGACGCTGAATGGTAGCGCAGTGTCACAAACTTCCGAGATGTGGTTCCTAGTAGAGCGAAAGATCTCAAGTAGCTCCTGTGGATTGGCAGCAGGGGGCTTACCCGATGTTGGAAGATCCCCTTTGAGCAATGCGGCGACAGATTGTATCTCATGACCGCAAGCATGGTCGATTTCTCTGTTGTGGAATGCGTTGCCTGAGAGGTTGATTCTTTCCCTTTCGTCTCGACAGTGATTGTCAATGC
>CALGTP010000130.1 GCA_937902105.1 uncultured Actinomycetes bacterium | reverse complement strand
ACAGTGGAGAAAAAAGTGGTGGTGAAAGAAAGTGGTGACTGTTAATGTTAATAAGGTTGTTTTCTATTACTCTTATTATACTCTTCTACTCTTATACTCTTTACTATTATACTACTAACTGACTATATTAACATTAACAGTCACCACTTTCTTTCACCACCATTTTTTTCTCTACTGTAAGGGCATTCCGGGGGAAAAAGCTGCTGTGGAATTCGAAGGTTTTCGAAGCTTCGAATCCCGATGTGGATGCTTACCGATAACGATTGCGCGTTGGTCCTCTCGCTCGTGCGCCGTCACATTGCTGAAGATCCTCTCTCACGTACGTGGGTTGGCACGCATGTGCAGACACGCGGACCACGCAAGCGTAAGAGATTGACATGGGATGGGTCCCTACCCTCGCCGCTCACTTTCACACACGTCGATGCATACCAACGGTGGACCCCCGGACGCAAGCAGTTGTTGCACTCACTCGCACTCACATGCAAACAAGATATCCTCTTTAACCCCCCACCTAACCGAAAGCAGAAATGATCCCCGCCGATGAGCCCGCAGTCACACCACAGATGAGAGCACCGGTACTGATGTGTGCCCACATCTGCTCCGAGGTCCTCAGTTTCGCTCCGGTGTAGTGTGTAAACATATCAACAGCCCAGATGCTCGTCGCACCAGCTGCAATTCCACCAACGAAGCCACCGTAAGCAGCTAGGAGTGGAGGGGAGTAGCTATTCGGTACACCCGTCATCAACCCCAGAAGAATCATCGCAGCCGTTGTGACCGGCATCTCGGGTCCCTTGTGGAGCACCTCATCTTTGAGATCATTGAACGCACCAGAAGGACTCGACCACCGAACCCCCGAAGTCATGATCATACCGACCGCCATCAGTGCAGCACCGGATTGTGCAATTGCGAGTGCCTGACCCACAGTGGAGATTGCGACATCTTCTACGTCCTGCATATGTCTCTTGTGTTATTACTTAGAAAGAGATAAGTACGTCTATTATTTCCATGGAAGGGGTTTCAAGACAGTAAGTAATTCTTCTGAAGATCTTATTAGTAGGGTATGAGCGGCTATGGTTTGAGCAGCTACGCACCTTGGGACACCCCTGGTTCTAGTTCTGGCCGTTCTAATTATAACACACTGGCGTCCCCTCGAAATGACTACGGACCTCGAACGTATGAGACGTTGTTTCTGATGAAGCAGTTCTTTGAAAACCTTCAATTTGGATTATGGGGATATGCTCAACAGATTATACGCAATATGTTCACACGGGAAAGAAATCTAAGGTACACAGAAACAGGTAATCTACTTCGTGAGCGTCACTATTTTGGACAGATGATGTCCAAGTGGTATCCACACGACCGAAACCTAAAACCAGAGATGATACATGGCCCCTTCCGAATGGGAGAAGTCGATGGGTCGAACAGAAACGGGAGGTCGCCATGGCCTATTTTCATCAATGCGAAGGTGGGTAAAAACGAGCAGGGTGAAATAGTTCCATGGATGGGATTTGATGGCAAAGGTCCAGTGAAGTGGGTGTGGGATGGATATCGATAGATCCCCATTTGGGAGGTCCACCTTGAAATTCAATTAAATACCGAACGTCGAGCCTCGCATGTGCGACGGTCCAAGCATGCGATCGCTCAGATTGACGACGACCGGCGTGAGGAGGTCTGACCAATCGATGCCCCACTTAGTGCAGGTCTCCTTGTAATAATCTTGCACAGGCGCATCGAGCATATTGAACTCAATGGCAGTGAGCCGGCTGTGATTCGTGACGTACTCACCCTCAAGGCACACGTCGCACCAGCCGCCGCCCGGTGCTGGGTAGGTGCAATCGCCGAGGCATTTGCACCACACGACGTTCTTCTGGCGACGCCACTGGTTGCTCGCGAGCACTGATATGGTCACTGGGCGCCCACCGACTTCGGTAATGCGTCCAGCGGCGAGGTTGTCGCAGAGCGTGTTGAAGCTGCGCACGTCGGCCGGGTCGTTGATAAGCTTGCGCATCGTGGCCCACTCCTTGAGCAGCTCGGCCGGGCAGCCGTTGCCGACGCACCACACCGCGAACGCGAAGCGACTCATGCTCTGACCGGCAACGCAATTGTGCTTGAGGCTGCCAGGCACGCCAGCGAACGAGAGGATTGCGCGCCGCGGCCACTCGTACGGCGGGCCGACGCTGTGCACGATCTTCTCGGCGATCCTATACGCCTCGTCGGTGCACTCGGTGTCCTGCGACGTCACGAGCTGCCAGATGTCCATTGACATCCATTGCTTCGCGAAAGGCATCGCGAAGTGGTGACGGTTTCTGGATTTCTGTGAAAAAGTGGTGAGTTTAGTCAATTCGGTCGGAATCTTTTCGGACAATCGACGCGCTACTTTAACACATCGAGCAGTCCCAATTCGCCATCCAATACCCCTTTGAGATACGCGCGCTCACTCCTCAGCCTCGAGAGTAGCAACGAGGGTGTCAAAGCGGGAGCGCTGCGACTCCTCCTCGGGCGTGACGTCGAAGCGCGCCTCGTTAAATTCCGCGAGGAGTCTCTTGCGCGCCGTCGGGCGTGGCGAATATGCGATCGCGTACGGGGGCGAGAGGGTCATCTGACCCTCGAGATCCTCGAGCTCTGGCGCCTTCTTCTTGAGGTCGAGCGGTGTGAAGTACTCGAGCGGCTGGCCGTTGACGTAGCGAAAATAAGAGTCGAGCACGATGATGAGGTTGACGCATGGCGCGCCCGACTGGATAAGCAAATCCTGCGCCGCGTTCGCGGCGCAGTGCACGGTGTCGTACGGGAGCACGAAGCGCTGCTTGGGGTCGGGGTCGTCGGCCGCATCGAGGAGGTCGTGCACGCCCATCTGAAAGTCGACGGACTGGCGGATCCACACAGTGTTCTCACCCTCGCGCGGGAAGATCATCTCCAGCCACGTGCGGAAGCGCTGGAACGCGCCGTTCTCGTAGACGACGTCCGTGAACATGCAGGTGTGTCCGAGGACGATCATCATGTAGACGTAAAGAGCCTGGCGCGAGAGTGAGCCACCGCATAGCGACTTCGCAAAAGCGTGCTTGATGCCACTGTGGACCTCGTTGAGCTTGACGCCCTTGGGCAGGAAGAAGGCGAGCTGCGACTCGTACGAGTGCGAGGTGATCGCGGCGAGGTGCTTGAGCATCGGGTCGATGCCGATCGGCCAGAGCACGGAGCGATCGACGTACTCGATGAGAAACTTGGCCATGTTGTGGAGCGCGATGATTCTGAACTCCGACAGCGAGAAGTACTCCGCATCGTAGACGAAGTACGCCCACTTGACCCAGAAGATCTTGACGAAGCAGGAGTTGTGCTGCACCGCCAGGAAGAGCCCATGCTCGCTCTCGATGCGGTACTTGCCCGACTCCAGGATCTGCGATGCATTGATAGTGCCGTCCTCCAGCTGCTCCGCGCAGCTCATGACCTTGCCCACGACCGACGACAAGTTGACCTGCACGTAGTCGGCGGTGGTGGTGCGCGCTGTCTGCTTCTCCAGCTCGGTCATGATTGATGCGGCCACGAGCGGGTCGACGACGAGAATGAAAGGCGAAGACATTGTGCGCGATTTGTTCGCGATTTGTTCGGTGAGCGTGGTTCGGCTCAGAAACGAATCTATAAAAGGCTCCGTCGGCGATTCGGAGGCTTCCGTGGAACTTAATGCAAATTCACAGTTAATCCAAAGTTAATCCCCATAATCCCCCATTTAACGTACAATAACAGTCACCGGTGGTGATGCGGCCACAGGGGGGTTATTATCATCACTAGGATCAGAGATAAATAACGAGAACACGTAGCGAGTTTTCGACCTATCTGGATATCTGCGAATGTTTAGAGTCTGCATTCCATTTCCGTCAGGTTGTAAGAAAGGCCCACTGAAGTAGTCTTCTGGCAATTCCATAGCATCCATAGCATTCCATAGCGCGTTCTCATCTTGTAGAAGGGTGCCATCTTGCGAGAAGTTCTGTTTGAAGATGCTCCAATATGCGTCACCATTGTAAGTGTAAGCTAGAGTGATTGGATAAAACTGCCCTGGAACCGTGTTCGCAATAAAAAAATCCCCATTTAGTTCTTGTGGTAAGCCATTGGTGGTCAGTGTGGCGTAAGGGGTAGAAGGGACCTCTGGTGCAATATCGATGCGAGTAGTAACTATCGGTGATGACGCTATAATCGTCGTGTTGCCTGGATCATAGATCAATAGTTTGAAACGATAGTGTACATAATCACCATTTAAACGAATGCCCATACTCGTACTTCCACTTCCCGTTGGGTTGAAATTGAATGAAGTAGTCACATAGTAATCTTCGTCAAGGTAATCGGGTCTCGTGTAGAAGTCCGCTTCGTCTCCTTCTACTTGCCTTTCAATATACCACCACGCTGGATTGTCCCCAACGATCGTGTAATCCAGTGTAACGTTTACCCACTGCCCATAGCTAGCTGATTGTATGGGCGGAGTGACAGTAAGCGTCGCAGAAGGTGCAGAAGGTGGAATGGTAATACCGACGACCTGCACTTGTCCAGCCGCCGGGATGTGGCCGACTGTAATAGCAGTCTCGTAGATGAGATCTCCGTCTAGATAACCTTGTAACTTGATCGGGAAGAAAACCAACTCAGTGTCAAATTCCCCGCTGAGATTCCCTGCGCTCCATTGCATCGGCCAGAAGTTCACGAGAGTGATGATGCCACCCCCACCATTCTCACCTTCAGTCAGTGTTCTATCGATGTCACCACTCACGATCTTCCACGTATCTCCACCAAACCACGCAGGCATAAGATAAACATCGTTGCTCTGTGATAGAAGAGGTGCACTAAGATGTCCCCACACACGAGAGCCTGTCCCATTCAAACCAGGCTCGCCAGGCTCGCCAGGCGACCCAGGCTCGCCTGTGTCTCCTTTCTCGCCCTTAAGCGCTTGATGCAGCGCTTGTGTAAGGTGAACGTGGACAGGCCACATCGCGTTTCAAATAGAGATCAGAAGATTAGGAATGAGTCACATCGAGTGACGTGGTAACTGTACCACGGCTATTTGTAAGCTTCAATTGATACGTATACGTCCCGTCGTATTGTTCAACGTCAAGGTCGACACCAGAGGATATCTGCTGTACCACATTCATAGAACCAATCTGAAGAGATACCACAGCCGTGACCGCATTTGAAAAAACAGCATTCAAGAAGATCGTTTTGCGTCCACTCGGATTACTGGGATTTGGTAAAATTCCATAGCGTTCGCTTGCTGTAAACGAAGTCCAACTGGGAAGATCTGGTTGACCATCACCATCGGCATCATCGTCGATACCGTCGTCACCACCGTCGTCAACATCACCATCACCATCGTCGTCGTTTCCAGTAGTACCGGTTGTTACCAATTTCACAATGAGTGGTTCGAAGACCTCATAGTGAGTCAATTCAATTGCAGAGATCATTTTCTTAAATCCCAGGTCGAAGCGGTGATGTTCCAAGGAGGGGGAGTACACGACATAGACATATTCGAATGCCACTTCGTCATCAACACACTGAGTGAGTGTTAACTTGAACCACAATCCGATTTTCGCGTGGTTTGCGTCTAGGGGTTTGTAGATGTTCCTCTGTGCTTCGTAAATGCGAATGTTGACGGTCAAGGCTGAGAGGTGTTTCGGAGTAAATTTAAGACTCTGCACAGGCGAGTAAGAAATTGCCGGGTGATTCGTGCCGAGCACACAAAAAACCTTCTCACGAAGTGTCGTCACGGGGCCCGAACCGACACTCTTATAGTGTGAGATCGCAGTCATCTTACCCTCGACTTCATCGATGGTCAGGAGCAGCGATGCCATCGTTAAGTATGCAATAGAAAATGTGACCCTAAAAATCCTCCTCTTCTCCTTCCTCCGATGCGGATGCCTCTGGGTCCTCCCTGCCCGGTGGTCCCAAGGGCCGCGGGGACTTGCGCACAGGGCTCTCGTCAGGCTCGTCCTCCGCCTCGCGTCGCTCGCCTACTCCGGTGCTGCTCCCTGCGCCAGCGCTATTACGCGCTGCGCGCCACCTGCGGAAGTTGTTGGAGTCGATGATGATCTTGGAATCCCTCAAGTTTGCAACGAGCGTGTTCACCTTCACAGTTCCACCATTGCCGAACTCCTTGGGGCATGCGATTTTATTAGCACTGTACGAGTGCTTGATGATCGCCACAATCAGCGACGTGAGCTGCGTCACCATAGGCCCACAGATCGTCATCTGGCGCGGCGTGTTCGCGAGCACGGCGTACTCCTCAGGCAGGGTCATCGCCACGTAAGCAGCGAGCACCTTCTTCGCGTCACACCTGCGCTTGTTCTTGCTATCGTCCTTGATGAAGGGGACTTCGAGCGGCCCTTTGCCACTCTGATCGAAGCAGTCGATGTAGAACTGACCAGGCCCCGTGGGCAGCTCGTACGTAGCTTCTAAAGCTCCACCACCCGCGCCCTCTCCTGGCTGCAGCATCGGGCGTGTGCGCGGTATGAGCGGTATGAGCAGAGTGGGTATCTCAGCGACGGGAGCGACAGGAGCGAGCGGAGCGACGCCACGACCGAGCAAGCAGTTGAGCAGCTCGATGATCTGCCCCTGGCCGGTCTCGATGCGAACGAGGCGCCCAGCCACCTCAGCAACCTGCTTCTGCAACGCCTGCTGTGCGGTGTGCAGATGCTGCACCGACGAGACCACCTGCTCGGTCAGTCCGTGCGCCTCGCGTGTCTTGAGGCCTAGGTTATCGATGTCAAATTGCTCACGAATCGCCTTGGCCCACGCGATGAACGTCGAGTGTGCTTCGACCATCGTTCCCATCTTCACCTCGGGGTGTGCAAATGCCTCGCGCATGTGCGTGATCACAGCCAGCATCTCGCACGCCTCAAAGCGCTCTTGATAGTACATGATGAGCGTGGCCGTGGTGGTGTGCATTAGGATGCGTAGCGGCCCGTCACCTAGGAGCGTCGGGTGCGTCGCGTCGTGGAAGCCGAAGAGCACGTCGATGAATTTCTCGAGCACGTCCATATTCACAGACGTTCCGCCTCGATCTCCGAGTGTAACAAGGACCTCGAGCGTCGGTGAGCGCGGCCCGGGTCCTAACTGGCCGTACGGGTATGGTGGCCAGTCGGCGAGCGCGAGTGCTCCGGGGATGCAGAGAGCGAGACGAGTGTCGAGGTAGGTGAAGAGAGAGCCACAGCTGCCAGTGAGCTCGTGTCCGGTGGTGTGCACGACGAACTCGGCTGGCATGCACAGGGCCATCGTGTCGCTCGCACCGGGCCGAATTCCCTGTGCCGTCGGCTGGGGGGGCAGTGAGTGCACCGCCACCTTCTTGTATTTCTCGAGGGCACCAGTGCGCCCCGGCGGCTGAAGGCCCTTGATGTAATTGGTCACTCTCGTGTTCGCATCCTTCGTACCTCCAACATCGGGCAGCAGGTACATAGGCGCGTCGGAGCTGTAGTGCTGCGCGCCGTGCAAGAGCACGAGGTTGTCGCCGAAAGCAAGCGCCCAGTCCGTGTGCCGATCCACTCCAGCGATGAAGGGCACCGGCTTGAGCTTGCCGACCTTCTTGGACGGCACCTGCGCGACCACGCTATCAGTGAGCATGTTCCACGACAGCATCTCATAGGTGATGTCCGCAGGCTCTCCCGAACGCCCAGCCATGCGCCATAGAGTGAGCACGGTCAGCCTGCGCGCAGCCGCCTCTGTGGTATTCGCCTTGGCGAAGGCGGCGCTCATCTCGCGCATGTGCGGCAAGTAGATCTCGCTCGCAGAGAAGTCCATGCGCTCGTTGTTGAAGAGGCCGCGCCTAAAGACGAGCTTGTTGATCTGCGCGCGCATCTTGCTCAGCCATATTGCTTGCGGCGAGGCGGGCTCGCTGAAGCAGCGCAGAAACTCCTTTGTCTGCAGCAGCGTCGACAACCGGACGCGCTCTCTCGTCATGTTCAAGAGTGCGTTGAAGTAGACCTCCGCCGTGCCAGAAGATAAGCACAGACCATGGTTCCTAGAGCCGTCCGGGATTTTGTACGTGGTCGTCAGGTACGTTGCGAGCATCTCGAAGAAGTACTCCGTGCAGATCTCGGCCTCGGGCACGTTCAAGATGTCGGTGCCCCACTTGGCACCAAGGCCTTCATTTGCCTGGGCGGCGTACTCGAGGAAGCCGTTCCCAAACTCGATGTGGTTCGCGGTGGCCTTGAGCGTGTTGGCGGCGCTGCCCTTCGTCTGCATCGGCTCCAGGGGCTCCAGAGGCTCCATCACCATCGCCGGTTCCTTGGGCTGCTTCGCCTTCGACATTCTGGGTGGCATCGTCGTCGGAATGAGCCGCCGCGCCTAAGGAGCGCCGCGGCGTTTTCAAGTTTTGGATTCGTCATCGGAACCGCCGCGCCGACGGAAGTTCAAGTTCGGATTCCACACAAAAGCAAGCACACAAAACCTCGGAAGAAAAGAAGAAGAATGCGAACCAAGCGCAAGAACGCGACGATGGAGCCCGGCGCCACAGCCTTTGCGTTCGCCGCCACGGCGCACACGACGGGCCAGGCCGCCTCGATGGCCCTCGCTCCGGCCGCCCAGCTCACGGCGACTGCTGCGCCCGCGCCGATCGTGATTCCCGATGACGCGCGCCACTTCTGCTTCCTCAAGCTAGTCGACTTTGAGACCAAGCTGGTGAAGGCTTACCTCTACACGGACTTCAACATCCCGGAGTACCTTCTGACCGCGAACAACCGCGACTGGCGCAAGTACTGGGAGACCGCCCCGGGCGGAGTGGAAGAGGCGCTCGTCCAGCTCAAGATGAAGTTCGACGAGAAGAAGTGCAACAGATACGTCTTCAACGTCGACCTTTTTCTCCCACCGGTCTACTTCGACCTCGTTCAGTGCCTCCTCGAGAACGCCAAGCCCTTCACGGGCAAGCTCCCCGACGACGCGACGAACATCGTCATCCTCAGCCGCAACTGGGAGAGCTACCGGCTGAGCAATATGAAGGTCAAGAAGCTCGCGATGAGCCTCTTCTGGTGGCCGGACGATGCGCCGCCGCTGATGACGATCAAGATCTTCGACCAGGACGAGAGATGCAACAAGGACGAGGCCCGCCGCTTCACCGACCGCTGGACTTTCAACGCGCTCTATGATTACGTGCGGGAGACCTTCAAGATCGGCACGCGGTGCTTTGCGCTGCACACCAAGGACGACGAGAAGAAGAAGCTGCACAACGACGCTGATCTCGCGTCGGCGTGGGCGAATCGCAAGGGCGATGTCCTCCACCTCGACGTGATTCGCTGGCACTCGCTGGTGCCGCTGCGGCGCACCCCCGACGGCGACTTTTCTTCCTGCGACGACGACGAGGAGGACGAGCTGGAAGTCGAAGAAGAAGAAGATTCGGGTCCGCTTTACACGACGACGTCGACCGCGCCTACGCGCAAGAGACGCGCGCGTTCGGCGTGGATAACCCCGATGCTGAGAAGCCGTTGGGGCTGGGGTATTACCCATCGGCCAAGAAGCAGCGCGGCGAGGGTTCATCGCGCGATGCCGTGTGAGCGCGTGCGTGTGTGAGCGCGTGTGTGAAGTGCCCAACTCGGCGCTATTCTGCGCTGGATGGATCCTGGACTGATCCTGGGGGCTCTGGGACTGCTATTATGTGTGTAAGGTGACTCCTCTAGAGTGTACCAAGTGTGATCCAGGATCCAGGAGTGAAATCCAGGACTTATAAATTTTCTTGTAAATTGATCGATCTTGGATTTTTCGAGGATCGGCTCTTCACACTTGATATTCACAGGCAACAAAGCATTCAAAAGAGAAATGGATCACAACAAAAGACGATCCAAGTGGTATGGATCATTTCCGACTCTTCGGTCCAGGACGGTTGAGCTCGCCGTTGACGAATTCCTGGATTCTTGGATCACTCCTGGATCCAGGATCTCAAGTGATCGCCGATAATTATCGGCGATCATTTGAGATTTCCCCCCCGAGCCCTTACAGTGGAGAAAAAAGTGGTGGTGAAGAAAAGTGGTGAATCAGAAA
>CALGTP010000129.1 GCA_937902105.1 uncultured Actinomycetes bacterium | reverse complement strand
GCGGGACGTGGGTCAGAGAGAGCAAGGGAGTCCTTGTGAGGAACAGGTAAATCCAAGACAGCACGGGCGAAGATGGAGGCATAGAGACGATGCCAGTCACGCGTAGATGGCGGGTGACGAGGTGTGTCAGACACGAGAGAAGACCTTGAAGTGGGAGTGCGACCCAGATACGGAGTCAGAGTCCAACAGACAACAGAATCGCGGTGGGACACGGATTTGATCCAAAGGTGAGGGTTGTGATCCTTGCGCAACTTGAAGAAAAGGTACTCGAGTTCGCTGTCCTGTAGGGATTCCGTGTGGCAAAGGGAGGGAAGGAGCTGTGCCCCGTACTCTCGAGCGGGCGGTGCAAATCCTTGAAAGTGCTTGACACGATGCACTTGGAACCAGGCACAGGGGCTATGCTCGGAGTAGCGGCAGCAGAGAAGCATGCCCGGTCTGACCCAGGTGTAAACACCGCGGTTAAAACGTGACTCGATGACCTTGCGAAGTGCGACGAGATCGCGGAATACGTCAAGGACGAACCAAAGCTCGATCCATGGTCGCGGCGAAGGAAGAGAAGAGACACTCACACTGAAAGCATCGCGTAGGGTAGAGGGCGCATCGAGGCCTAATGCGGCATTCACAAGGGCAAGAGGCCGAAGGTAATTCGAGAGGGCGTCGTGCTTGACAGAGTAGAGAGCGGCGGGGACCAGAAGCTGTTCAGGGACGAGGAGAGACCTCGTTTGTGCTGGCCACGAAGGGACTAGCACGCGCCACACGTGGGCGGCAACTTCGATATCAGTGCCCGAAGAAGGGACCACGAACGCGACGACTTGAGGAGGGCGCGTCTGAAGGGCGGCGGTGAGAGCGCTGAGTAGGGGGGTCACGTAGGAAGCATCACACCCAGAGTCGCCGACTAAGCGGCGTGCACAAGACAGCGCATCGTCACGCGAGTAGGGGAGAAAATCCTCGCCTTCTTTCGGGCGCGAAAGGTAGCGAAGGCACGCGAGAGGAAACAGGAATTCGGTAGTAGATGCAAGGCAAAGTACAGCATCACCAACGAAGGGGAAAACGACGTCAATCTGAACGCGCGCAGGCCCCGGTCCATAATCCTTCAGCTTGGGTGTCTTGTTGAAGAATTCCTCGTCGGTACTCGCAGGGATTTTCTTTGCACGCCTGGCCTCTTCGTACGGGCGACGGAGGGCGGCTTGCGAAGGAAGAACGGCAGAAGGGGGAAGGGAGATATCCTTATCCACCCAGCACACGAGGGGGGGTTGTTCATCGTGGGTGGCAACTAGGGCGTAGGGGTGACGGACAGTACGCACAAGCGAGGTGCGCACGACGGGTGAAACAGGCTCAAAGTCAGTATAAAGCTCGTCGTCGTGCTCAAGAGCACCCTGTGCGTCCAGACTGATGTAGGACGGGACACCTTGGATGCAAAGGCCGTCAGTGACTGCGCGAAAAACAAAGGCACACTGTAGGCGAGAGAGAGCACTGACGCGCTTGGTGTGAGCCTCGAGAAAGTCAAGCACTGAGACCACGTAGACCTCTCCAGTACGAGTGGTAGCTAGAGAGCGTTCCGTGTCAACCTCAGAATCGATGTTGTCGAAAAGGTCCTGGATAACTCGGCTGGGCAACATTGTATCGGATCCAACGCACGATCGGGAGAACGCTTGTTCAGTGCGGAATGCGAGGCATTGACTATCGTCGTGAACATCTTGGTGCGAAATAAGGCGCGCGACACCAGTGTCGTGGGTGATGCTTCCATTTCGGAGTCCACGAGCAACGATACCAAAGTCGATGTCGGGGTGGACACGGGAGAGAGCCTCGTGTACCCGGCTGAGAAACAGCCCAAGAGGACCGACAGGAGCGTGACACAGGTCGCCTTGGTGGTTGACAGCGATGAAGCCTCGTTGCACATAAGGCTGGCAGACAACAAAGACAGTGAATTCCCGGGGTGACAATACAGGGGGGGAAGACTTAAGCCCGTCGACAAGGCGCAAATGCCACGCATCCAGATGACGATCAGTCTGTGCGTGGTCAAACGAGATCACAGGAAGAGACAGACGTATGTTGCAACCGCCCCACATACCGAGCTGTGCAGCAAGGTGTTCCGACAAAGGTGGCGGGAGTACATTGTTGACACGCTGGCGCGATCCAATCTTGTGCTCGGGGTCGATGCCAAGGAGGCGCGATGCAATTGCGCAACTGTGGGTAGAAGTTGACCCATTGTACCCTGACATAGTGTTACCAATGCAGCAGCTCGGGACGATGGGCGACCCGCCGGGATGGCGCGGGGGAAGGGGGCGACTGCTTCCTGCACAGATGCGCGTCTGCAGTAGACTGCCGCCTTCAGTTATAGCCTTATCGAGGATGACGGGGTGACGTTCGGGGAAATAGATAAGATGCGCGTCGTGCGAAGGTAGACCGAAATCAATGCCACGGATTGTCCCACGACCAACGCCAGATGGGAGGGAGACGATACCACCGGGCACAGTTTCGACGAAGTAGGACTGACCACGCAGTTGCCTGGCGCCAGGGCGAGAGCGCTCCACATATCGAGCGTGACATTGAGAAATAGCAGCGATGAGGTCACGCGAGCGGGTAGGGGTACTACGTAGCGGAATACCGGGAAGGGGGGAAGAGAGTGCGCGAAGGGTACTATAGAACTGACAAGGAGGGGTTTCGAAATCGCCGATGACCTCGTGGGAGCGGGGGTGAGCAGCGACAGCCTCGTCACGGGCTTGTTGACTAAGGGCGTTGGCACCACCAACACACGTGACCACGGGTGAGCCTGGTTCGCGAGTCGGGATGACATCCTCGAAGAATTGCTTAGCCTCATTAATGTTGGTCGCGATGTCAATCCCAACTGCATGGATACCGGCACGCCGTACACCGTCAGCGTGACCACCAGGGGAGAAGAACCCGCAAACAATGAGAGGTTGGATGGACGTGAGCAGTGTGGAGACGTATCTGGCCTTGTACCAGTTGGTGAGTTCACGGACAGCTTCGGATTGAGCAGTGAAGTCATTGGTTCGAGCCATGTGAGTGACACGCTGGACGTTCCCTGTCGCCTTGCAGAAGCGGGGGAAATAACACGCCATCGCCCCGTAGCCGCAGCGCATGAGGCGGACAGCACGGTACATCATGAGCGGGGAGGTCACAAGGCGATGGCCACTCGTTCGACGCCAGAACTTTAGGCAAAGAGTACCCCGTGGGGAAGTTCGAGGGTAGAGGCGGACGAAACCTGACGCGCACCCTGAGGTTTGATGGAATGAGGCCTTGCCGAGGAGACCGTTAGGAGCGGTGGCAGATACAGCGGTGGGCATGCGCTCTAAGTTCTGCTCAGTTTTGAGACGTCGCCCGGTGAGCTTGATCTCGAACTCGTACACGCCAGGGTCAGTCGTGCGCGGAATGCAGAGGCAGGCCCATCGCAGAGAGATGCGCAATGCATGGAAGGTGCAGAAAGGGCACGCCTTGCAGCCTTGTGATGGGTCGCGGAGCGACGAAGCTTCACAGCGCTCACGTGAGGAGTTAGCGAGTCTCCAATACGTGCGCACGTCAGAGGAGCAGTAATACCCAACGATGCGGGTGCGCCAAACGCACTGGATGCGAGAGATAGCCGCAAGGGCATACGTATGACCCTTCTTCCCTTCGGCGCGAACAGCGAGCGCACCAGTTGACTTCGAGCTACCAGCGAGTTCGCTGTGTACATCGACACAGAGCGAGGCATGAACCCACTCAAGAGGGGAAGTCTCAGAAGGCATATCCTGCGCAGAGAAACCAGCATAAGCAAGGGCCGAATCAGCCGCGATATGGAATTCATCGTCGAAGTCATACTCCTCGAGACGCTCGGTAGTGAGGTCGCAGGACTGGGCGACATCCTCAAAGCGGTCGGTGTGGCAGCGGCTCTCGACGGTAACAAGGAGGGCCACCAACTCAGCTATCGAGCTGCGGACGGCATCACGCGGCAGTAGAGTGCCGTCTACGATGTAGCAGCCCAAAGAATCCTTGAAGCGTCGGGCAACATAGTTCCCAGGGTGAAACGAGCGATGGGGAAGGACATCCGGCGAGAGCTGCACCGAAGGCATAAACGGCTGTTTTTGATTGCTGAAAAGCAACTTCTCGAGGTAATCGTTGTGGATACGACGACCGCCGGGGGGAAGATTCCAGCTGAATGTCCACCGCGTACCACGGGGAGGTGAAGGGTCAGTGTAGGTGTGCCTCAAAGGATCGAGGGCCTTGACACTCCTTTCGTCGGAGCGGAGGCGTTGGCCAGGCTCAAGGGAGTCATACCTCCCGTCCCAAATGCTGACGAACTGCTGAAGTGTCATAGCAGTAGCAGGCACCATTTCGGTCACCACAAGCGTGGAAGAGATCGGTGAAAGCGAAACACCAGAGCTCGTAACGGATGCAGCGACAATGCACGAGCTGAAAGTCGAGAAGAAGTCCTTCCAGAGCGCACACTCAGCGAAAGTGGAGATGTCACCAATGACGACGAGGCCACGACGAGCGCGCGTAAGTGCGACGTTCATACGACGTGGGTCACCGCCGTGCCCAATAGAGTGCTTCGTGTTGCTCCTGACGAGGGAAATGATGACGTAATCACACTCACGCCCTTGGTAGGCATCGACAGTGTCAACCTGAACGCCGGATGGCACTCGACCCTGCAGTTGGACGCGCTGAGCAGCGTAAAGAGTGATGACACACACCTCAGCAGGAGGGACGCCAGCGTCGAAAAGAGAACGTACAACATAGAGGACAACTTCAGCCTCTTGCGTGTTGGAGTACGAGGTACGCTGGAGGGACTCAGGGCTACGGATATTGGCGACGAGGCACGGTCGGTTAGCGTCCGGCCAGGGAAAGCCAGGTGCAGGTGCGCGATCGTCGGCACTTACACCGCTGACGACACGAGAATCGTAGAACTGTCGAGAAGCAAACTCGGCAAGAGAAGGGTGCATACGATACTGCGTGTCGAGGAGGATGTAAGGGTACTCGCAGCGAAGCAAGCGCTCAAAGAGAGATGTGCCCAAACCAGCTTCCGAAGCCGAGGAATTGGTAACGACAGGACCAAGCTGCTTCGGGTCGCCAACGAGTACAAGCCGCCGGATGCCACACACAAGGGGCACATACACGTCAGGCTCAAAGGCTTGGGTGGCTTCATCCATCAAGCAGAACTCGAACGGTTGATCTTTGAGCGCGATGTCAGCAGCACTAGAGCATGTGCAGCAGACAACGGACACAGAGTTGAGGGCGAGTGTGAGGGCGCGCTTCAAGAGAACAGTGTACGCCTTCTGGTCGGTATCCTGCAAGTACCCCACACCCTGTTTCAAAAGGTTGCGAAGGTAGCTAAAGCGCGCAGCGGAAGCCTTGTCGTCAGTGGCGGAGAAAGGGCTGTTGTCCAAGTAGTGTTCGGTCGTGAGCTCAGGGGGGAAGCCAGGCGGAGGCCCACTAGAGGAAAAGTGACGGATAAGGCGAACACCCACACGAGAGATAGCGAGGGCGAGGTTATCGACCGCAGAGTTGGACTGGGCGACGACGAGAACCTTGTGACCGAGATGATTCCAATTGCGCACAATCTCAGCCGAGGTTGCCGTTTTACCCGTACCGGGCGGGCCTTGAATAAGGGTCAATGTAGAAACAAGGCTCGACGTGAGGGCGGCACGCTGCGACGTGTTCAGCGTGTTGGGCAAGACGGAGGGAGAAGGAGAGGAGAGGGGGGCGAGGGGGTGGCCAAGAAGTAGTGCGCGGAGATGAGGCCCGACAGCACCGGGGACTTGCGCAAACACATCGAGGGCGAGGCGCATGCGTGCGATAGGGATGGACTGCCACATTCTTGAAATGCTGAAGCGCGCAGAAGGGCCACAGGTGTCATTACTCCATGGGGCGGTAGTAGCAAGATGGTCGAGCGAAATGCCGACCATATCGGGGTCGACGTGTGTAACGGTGCCCGGGCGAGAGCGCTTAGTGGACTGAAGGGTGACGTCGAAACGAGCGCCGTACTTGAAGTCCTTGGGAAGCAAGTTCGGGATGTACAGCGTGGGGCGGTCGTCGCGGCACGTACCCCAGCGCACAGCGACCTGAGTAAGGCCTGTATCCGCAGCGGCCACCATAGAGGTCTCGGTTTCCAGAGTTAGAAGGCGATGGAACGTGTCCGCAAGATCCGTGGCGCTGCGGTAACAAAGTGGGGCAGGTGCGGGCTTAGGGGCCCAGCGGCGGCGGAAAGAACGGGCAGCACAGGCACTGGCTTCGCCGTTAGGAGGAGACCAAGGCAGAAATGACGGGTTGATCGAGCCGTTGGTGACCAAAGGTAAAGCAGGGGAGTCGCCTGAAACGGACCGGTGGACCACAAGGCGGGCAGAGTGCGACTCCGTAATGACGAGAGAGTCAATGTCAGAGGAGCCTGTAGTGGCACAGCGAAGGGCGATGAGATCGGATGAAGATGGCGAAGAACTGACGGAGAAGACGAGGCTGCCGAAATCACACGTCGTCTCTCGGATGACAGAAATGCACGACTCGCAGTTGTCGCGCGCATGAGAGCTGAGGAGTGGTAACGGAAGACCAGCACGAGTGCAGACGGTGAAAGGCTGGCCGTCGTGAAAGGCGCTATGGAGAAGAGGGCCTTCAGCTGAACCACACACACAACACGTGGCGGGATCGTCTGGTGGGGCGTCCTGCGGCTCGTGCTCGTCCAGGTCTTGAAGAAGCGCCTCCAACCTAGCATTGGTAGGAGCGAGGGGCGGTGGGGTACGTGCCCGAGTACTGATGGGCATAGAGGGGGTGATGGCTGGTCTGCTTGCTGCAGGGACGGATGATTGCAAGCGAGAGGCAGCACTATCACAAGGGTCGGGCTCAGTAGACGCTGAGGCGTCAGAGTCAGATACATGGGACTCGAGAGCGGACTCGGCGATAGGGCGGAGGGTGCTGTCGAGGCTAGGCGAGAAGGATTCGACGGACTGGCTGACCGCGGACCCGGCAGCGGGCTCGGTGACCCCCCCGGTTTCCCCCCCGGGCTCTGCAGCGGCGGCGGCAGAGGCCTGAAGCGCCACGTCGAGCTGGAGCTGTTCGAGGGCGTCGCCAAGGCGCGGAGAGGGGGGCGGTGACGAAAGAAGAGCGGGCTGGGGCGCGAGGCTGTCATCAAGAGCACCGTCTATGAGAGCAGGCGATGGGGCAGTAGCAGCAGGAGCCGTAGGCACCGTGTCGATAGAGGGTGAAGGGGGAGGGACACGGGAGTAAAAGAGGAGATACGCCTCGGAAGAAAGAACCACGTCGAGGGGGACACGTGTCACACGCGCATCATCGAAGCAAAACCACGACTGCTCGTGCAAGGCGGACGAGGGAGAAGGCACCAGAGCGTACGTGTAATAATGCCCAGAATCACTAGAGGGACCAGCGTGGACAACGACGGCAAAGAG
Source organism: uncultured Actinomycetes bacterium (assembly GCA_937902105.1). Taxonomy (GTDB): domain Bacteria; phylum Actinomycetota; class Acidimicrobiia; order Acidimicrobiales; family Ilumatobacteraceae; genus Casp-actino8. Next base: position 1,068 of record CALGTP010000129.1, on the reverse strand, counting down.
AGAGTAAAGTGCGGGCGCGTCGGAGGTGATGAAGGGGCCGAGGTCGAGTTCGGTATCAAACTGCACGTGATGCCGGAGCTTGTGCGCGTTGCGGGACGCATCGGTGGCGAAGCGCTTGAGGTGAAGAGTGAGGACGTTAGGCGTTGATGCAATTCGAAGGCACTTGCGGGCGCGGGATACGACGGCGGGTGCGGGCAGGCCCCGAGCTCTGCGAGCAGAGGCGAAACGCACATCGCAAGGTTCGCACTTGTACTCCTCAAGAAGCTCCGTTGTGAAATAGGAATTGAGGGCACTGCGAACACTAGTGTGCAAGCTATTCCCTGTATACAGCTCGAGGGAGAGATCGAAGAAGCGATCGCGGGTCGGCGACGAGAGGCCGCAGCACAAGCAGTCAACGGTGCTACATAGTGAACCACCGAACCAGGCTTCCACAGGGTTCCCGAGGCCATCCGGGAAAACGTCGGCAGAGAAGGTGATGACGAGTTGGTGAAGCAGGAAACGGAGGAATTCATGTGCGTCTTGTTGACAACCGGGAGAAAAGGTGCTGGAAAAGAGCCCCAAATTGCTGACGAAAAGCGAAGGAGTGAAAGGTCGTGGGCCAGGGTGGCAAGCGAGTTCCTCGAGAGCGCACGAGGCACAGAAGCGTGGAGCAGAGCTGTGACGTCCACGGCCCGGGTGTCGGGACTGAGAGCGGCCCCCTTTAGCAGAATAACGGCGGAGTGCACAATGATGGGCCTGATGCGAACGCGAAGTAAGGTACGAAGAAACAGGAGGGGCATGAACGATGCACTGAAGAATAGCGTTGAGAAAGCAGGTATTCCCAAGGTTGACGAGACCAGTTGGGGTTGTGGACGACACGGGCGAGGGAACAGAACCACGGGGCTGACCAACAGGGGGTACAGCACGAGCACGATGAAGCGACTGCGCAGTGGAACCGCCGGTGCGGTCCCGTTCCCCAACGAGTCAAGCGTCCTCAAGATCATCGACGACCGGTTGCTCGGGAGGAGGGCGCCCAGGACGTGTAGGCGAGGCGGGAGCAGGTCGGTTGCCGAGGGCAAGTTGGCGTGC
>CALGTP010000128.1 GCA_937902105.1 uncultured Actinomycetes bacterium | reverse complement strand
GGTGAACAACCACAACAACCAAACACGCGAACCACAGCTCCCAGACTGGGACCCCCAACCAAGCCCAAGGAACACCCAAGACCACCCTCTACCAATACTCACGCATGCAGATAAGGTCCTGAGCAATTGGCAACAAAACACGGTGACGGAAATCCAAGCTATACGCCACTGCATAAACACACACGCTAGACGTTTATGGTACTTCGCAAATAGCAGACCTACTCCGATACCAAAACGGGACGCAGAATTCCGCAACATCCTCCGCCCACTAATCGACGTCAATGACCTCAAAGAGGAACTGAAAAAAGCAAAAAAAGGCACAACAGGACGTCTTACCACTGTAGACGAACTCCTTGCCTTGCCGGACGAGCTATTGGATGCTATACGCATTATTTGCAACATGATTCTCTCAGGAGAATGTACTTCACTCCTCAAATGTGGCGACGTAGCGCCTCTCCCAAAGGACATTTACAGAATCAGGCCGATCACACTCCTCGATCCAATTTTCAAAATAGTCGACAGCATCCTGAATGCTCGAATGATGCAAGTGCTACAGGACAATGGTCTGATTGCAGACAACGTATTTGGCTTCATACAAGGAGGAGCACCAGAATGGGCGGCTGACCTGGCATGCACCACTCAATGGCATGCACGTAGAACCGGCAAGAGCAGCTTCCAAGTATTCTTGGACGCCACTAGCGCCTATGACACAATCAGCCATAGCGGCGTCAGTGCCGCATGCTCCTTTGCGGGGGTCCCTCGTGACGTAGAAACCACCATCCTGGCACACCTGGGCGGCCACAACCGCATTATCAACACGGCATACCGCCTGGGAGATAACAGAACCACCTTCAGCCTGGGCGGTGGACTGGCCCAGGGAGCCCCGAGTAGCCCCCTATGGTATCTCTTTACCAGCGCCCCGGCCCTCCTGTACACAGATAACATTCTCAAGGGATATAACCTTGGACAACAAGAATCCGGCACACACATACTATGGTCTATAGTCAAATCCATGGATAAGCCTGGGCGCATATTCCAGAACTCCTCACTTGCCAAAGCCATAGAAGAATGCAACTTCATGCCGAGATCAGCTATCCTGGACCTACAAGCTTGCTCTGGCTCTGGAACCCAATACATTACATACGGCAACACCATCTTCCAGTCCTCAACGGTCAACGCTGACCGTTCCGAAATCTTGGAAACAGACGACCGGATAAAAGCGGAAAATTATGCTGACGATAATGCCATCAACAATGGGGACATGGCGGAAACCCGGGACGAGGTCCTGAGACTACTAGAAAACACAGAACAAGCAACAGACGCCCTCACGGTCAGCCTCTCCCTGGTAGGCGTCCAAACAAACCTCGCAAAGTCCTTCGTGACATGCTCGCCAAGAGCACACCGCCTCCTCAAGGAACCACCCACCATCAGAGTAAGCGGAATTGACAAACACGGCCGTCTCATAAACAACACTCTGACTCCAGTACAAGTTCCGGGCGATATGTTGACAGCAGAGACACAAGGGACAGGCTGCATACCATACCTTGGCCCAATCACATGCGCGGGAGGCTGCATTGGCCCACAAGGCCTGTCATTCTGGGACAGCTCGGACAACAAGATACTCCAAAGACTACGGATGTTCAAAAGTATCTGCACTAGCACACAACCAGACTCACAAACATACCGACACGCCACGATGTCAATATTCTACCAAGGAATCCGATCACACCTCATGTCGAACCTCCCAAACCCGCACATATGCCAGAAGATCCGCAACACCATCGCGAACCTCGCACTGCGATCACTTGGCCTCGCTACGACAATTGCCGAAGACGACCACCTAGACGTCGCTACCGACTTCTTACTCTGCCCCATGGAAATGGGTGGCGCACAGATCTGCGACCCAATCATTAGAACATGCCAAGACATTGGAACTGCACTCCTGGGCGGACTCATGCACCCAAATAAAACAATCCGCCGCAGCACCAAAACAACAATCGAGCATTCCACAAGTAACCAACTGTGGATGCTCACAGAACGCGGAGACGACACCCCCCGACGCCGAATACAAACGATTCGGCTGATAGCGGGACTCACCCTCCACTCGGGCTCGTCAACAGCACCGAATCCAAAGACAGCAGAAAGCATCTGTCACGCTTTCCCATACCTTCATTACCAACTGTCCCCTACCTGCAAAGCCTTCCTGGCCTCTCAAATCGGCAACCAATGGATCCAAAACCCATCCGCGAGCCTCAATGGCCATAACCATTCGAGAACTGAACAAGACAACGCCCTGACAAGGCAACTACGCGACCCAACAAAACGCTTCTGCATCGACATCACTGGCATCACGGTGCACCCCCACACGTCACTCTTGATCAATGGGCAAGAACTTACCCCCGCCAAGACACCTGCCTTTACATTCACCGCCCCGGAAACCAACCAAGCTGGAAAACAAGCAAGTGCTGCGCCCGCATTCCAATGGAAAGAACACGAGCCCACTCTTTCTATCGACAGAACTCGGGCACTTTTGACAATTGTAAACTCGAACATCGCCTGGATAGCCCTCAACAACACAGGGAAATCTACGTGGGAACAATCTAGGACAATTCGCCCCAAAGGGCACAACATAGACATGTCCCCTGAATCGGCAGTCGGACAAGCGCAATGGGATGACCCGTACATACACGCAACATACGATCGAATGATCGCTTACAAATACGCGCACGGTGGACAGGGAAGAGGAAGCAACACCGTGGTAATGATCGATCTTGACAAGATCCGACATACTAAACCACATGGCACCATCCTCGATATCCACTCGTCGGGAGGCCGTGCCCAACACCGAATACCTGAGGACAGCACGGCAGCCTTCTACGCCAGAAAAGATGCTGAAATCCTCATCAAAACCAAGGAACTGTCACACAAAGAGGGACATATACTTTTAGCATTAAATACGTCACAACTCAAATACCCAAACAGAATGATTTCTGCCAACGAAACAATGCTCCTAGCTGACCCCGCAGGTCTAGACCACCACAATCAAGAGATTCAAAAGGCCTTCGAACAGACGACAACATTCAAAAACGCGTTCCGACAATGCCCTTCCATCACTCGAGATTGCCTCATCGCCTCGGTCGACGGCTCCAGAATCGAGGGCACACCCCTTACCATAGCACAGGACCTAGCTCCACAACAACCGTTCAAAATCGAAACCGAAGAACTAACTAGGAAACAATACATGACTGAGAGACAAACACTGATCAACCTGCTTACTGGCAACGATGGTCACGGAGGACTGGTATGGCTCTACTGGCCACAAGACGACAAATCATGGTCAGGAAACTGGGTTTTGAGCCACGCATGCCTCCAACGACCAAATTCAACCACGAGATGGGATCGTGTCGACGACAAACAAGAATCCGACTGTCTGGCCCCCCCTGGCCCATGGATCAAACTTGTCTTAGACCTCGACAGAGAGACCAACCAGGACCAAATGATCGATGACCCCGCAACCCAGCCACCCCCCGAAAGACCTCAGGACACAACCCATGACCCACTAACCACTCCCCACAAGGAACAACTGTCATGGCATCACTTCATTCCCCACAATGGCAGAATATACAAACCAGTCATGACGGGCCGTGAGCTAAAAAATGTGACATGCAAATTCTTCACTTTCCCAAAACACGGGACAGACATCGGATGGGGACAGAATATGGACGCAATTACAATCACTAATATCCAGGAGATATACGACACCAAAACACTGGTTTCACCGACGGCGATTATCCTAACAGGGCGACAACAAGGTACATGGGACTTCACAACCACGATCACCGAACCAGCATGCGGCAACCCACAAACGGCAACATGGGAATTGCCCCTCGCGGAAGACAACCAATGCCCGACAAGATACGTCCACAGGCTTCCACCAGACATGCATGACATAAAAACATTCGTCTTTCACCAACTAGGGAAAAGAGCAACAGAAATGGACAACCTACCCATGCGAATGCGCCGCGACATCGAGTCTCACCTCACGAATATAGGCCTAGAAGCGGATATACTAACCAAAATGTCAAAAACTATGCATACATGCATCGTTGGCCAACAAACTGGATCATGGATAGGATACATCGTCCACAGGTGGCACGCCAACCTACAACAACACGTCCCCGGAAAACTCACATCCTTCTCGGAGACAACAACAGACCCCCCGGGGGGCTCATACACACTCCAATATTCGGGCATCCCAGCGCACACGGACACACCATATGATAGCCGCCAAGCCAGAACACTAGGCAGATCTCTCGCAACCGACACTATCCCTGCATCGGAAACCGCAGCACTGGTATGGGCAATGCAACCATTCGATATCCTTCAAACAGTACTCACCAACAACGGATGGCAACTGGCGAAATTCTTCCAGAAGGTGTCAGATACCCCACAGGAGACACTCCTCGGCACCGACTGCAAACACGCTCCTACCACATGCCAATGCTTCCTGACCAATAACCCCCTCACATGCTCAATAACCAGAGCAATGTGCACGTTAGGACACCCGGAATACCCAAAACGCCTGCAACAACAGGCAACAAAAACCCCCCAAGCAACAGGGGAACAAGTCTCCGAGGAGAACCCCTTCCCATGTATCTGTGGTGAGACATTCAGGACTGCTTTCGCCCTCAACCTTCATATCGCAGGAGCACCAGCTGGTAGAGGACACGACTGGACCCCGGAATCACGCCCAAGACTCGGATTCAACCTCATAATCTTTGACCCTAACCACCCGAACCCCTTTAAAGGAATCGTCATGGCACGATCGGAAAGAGTAACATCCCACAACATTTGGCACGAACACAGTACCTCAATCGAGCAACAGGCAAT
>CALGTP010000127.1 GCA_937902105.1 uncultured Actinomycetes bacterium | reverse complement strand
TACTCTCTCTCGTCTTCAGGAGCACCATCAGGTGCAGTGAGGTCCCGGCGTCCACCACGCTCAAGGCCACGTACCTGGCTCGCTTGCTATCCTTGAGGTACTTGAGGTCCACGTACACTGAGTGGTTGAAGCCAAAAGGTCGCAGGCTAGCGGAAGCTGCTGATAGCCTCGAAGGGGCCTTTCTGGCCAAGCACACCCCGCATTGGAAGTACCTTGCAAAAGTCACCGCTGATTCTGTAGAGCCGGCAAGCTTCATCATGCGGATCATCGTAGTCCTGTTGGGGTGACCCAACCGGTTGTGGGCAGTCTTAACTGCCTCCTTGGTAGCCTCCGGGATGCCCTCAATCTTCGCCATGTCCTCTGGGTCGCACTCTGGGATGCCCGGCATCACGTCGTGGTCTGCGTCCATGAAGTTCTCCTCATTGATAGTGCGCTCCTCCAGTTCCTCGCTACTGGCCTCATCGACCCCGAAGTAGACCTTCTGGGCTGTCTCAGTTGCCTCGAATCCTCGGTTCCTAAGGCAGTTCTCGGCTCCTCGAATAATGGCTCTGGCAAACTCCTCCGTATAACCTCCAGCCCATTCGGTGACCGACGCGCTCCGCCAACCCTGCTCTGTTGGAATGCGCATCTGCCCTTCTACCACGCTGTGAGTGTGGCTGCCATCACACTGGTGGTTCAGTTCGTTGATGATCTCCTGGTCGCCTTTGCACTTCGTTGGCTTCTTGATCAAAAGGTGGTTATCTGGGCGCCTCTTGTTCCAAACACAGGCATGGGTCACGCACTCAGGGTATCCCTCAAACGCCTTGGCAATGGCCGGCTCCTGCCAGGCGTCGCTGCTCTTGGGGTTCTCACCCAGGCAGCACCGTCGCTTCATTCTCTGGTGCTTGACCACCAGGTGGACGAATGTCAGGATCGATCGGCGGTGCTTCTCCCTCGTCTTGGCCAGCTTTGACCTCTGCCTCGGAGTCCTCCTATTTGTGCGCTGCATCTGAGACCACGGCGAGCAAGGCCAAGCGCAAACCACCAGGTCGGGATCCGATCTCCTCAGGTATGCTTCTGCCTCTCGCCGACCGCTTGCCTTGAACAGGTCCCACCGGGGCAGAGTGATAGGCTCCAGGCCCTGCCATCCCATAGAGATGGCCATCATGGTCACCATTGCCGTCCATGTGCAAAGCTCCAGCACCCGGAAGGGGCCGGGCTTGCGCACGTACCTGGGGGGCTGTGCTCTCCTCCTGCTCTTTTCTCTCTTTGTGGCTCCTGCTTTTGGCTCATCTTCTTTGGAAGACCCGGCGCCGTCAGTAGTCTCGTAGGCCTCGTAGAGTTCCCGCACGTAAGCCTTCTGCCGCTTGCTGGCGGTCCTGCTCTGCTGATTTGTTAGCGACAGCCAAACTTCCTCCACGTCGTCATCCTGCGATTCACCGCCCTCGTCCTCCGAGTCGGTTGGAAATCCTTCTGAGTGGGAGGTTTCTGTGAGCACACTGAGCTCATCGTAGCTTTCATCCTCCATTGCCGGTTCGCAGTCGACAAAAAGGTCGGTACCAGCCGCGGTACGCTTCAGCAGCCTCAGAAGCTGGCCATCGACCTCGTCGTCTGAGCAGGTTCCTGCGCTGTCGCTGTCATCTTCAGGCGCCCCCTCATCGTCTGCCTCCTCGGAGTCGTCCTCAGCCGCGGTCTCTGGTTCTTCCGCGGCAAGAGGACTGGTGGCACGATAGTCAAAAGCGGCATCCTTGTGCTCCTGTTCCTGCTCAGCTTCGCTGTCGGATGATTCCACCAGAAGCACTCGTCGGGTGCTGCTCCCCGTGGCCGGCCGGCTCCCTTCAGCACAGGAGCTGCTACTGGAGACTATGGGAGGGATTTCATCGCCCGAGCTGTCAAGGCAGGAATCCTGGTAGCCAGCTACATTCATGGCGCGCTGCCACCCTCGCATCTTTGCCGAGTTCCACACCTGGCGTACGTCCACCTTCGGCCCGTACTCGAGAAGGTAGAAAGCTGGGTGGCCGGTTCCTGTCTTTCGCAGAGCCCTGGGCGCACCGCTGCCCTTCGTCACGGTCTGCTCTCCGTAGTCGTATTTCATTCGCCACCGTTCCATGTCTGATGGCGATATGAGGCCCGGGCAGCTGCCCGCCACGCAGCTCATCCTCAGCGGCTCTGGCTCTCCGTGTATACCTACGGCGTAGATAAACGCTTTGCTGCTCTCGAGGATGTTGCCAGCTCCGAATTGGAACCGTTCTTGCTCCGGCACTTCGAAGTAAGGAATGCCCAGATGGCGCATCTCCGCCTGGAGACGCTCATGCCACTCAGCACCACCGACCGGTGCCCGGCATCCAGAGTCCGAAATCGCTTCTCCGGGCGCCGTACTCATATGGACCTGCCAAACGTGACTGAGCCCTGGATGGTCATTCTGGTGCCGAGCTGCTGGTGGAGCCACCATCCATACCTTGTACATTTCCTTGTCCGCGTAGATCACGTGGTCGAGCCGGCACGCGGCACACTTTGCATACAGAGCTGAACCATTCTGGCCCCACTTCAGGTCGCGGTAGTGGTGTGGGCAGTTCCTCTGTTCTTCCGATTGGTTTCTACCTGGGCGGCAGGCCTTGCTCACTTGAAGTCTACCTTCTTTCTCTTGTTGGCTGTAAAGGTGCTGCCTGACTTCTTCTTTCTCCGCCCGCATCACCGGAGCAGGCTTCCTGCCCTGGTAACGCGTAGCGGGTTCCCGCGTGGCCGCATTACAGCTCGAAGAAGCACCTTGGGCCTGAGCCGCGAGCCGCCGGCCAAGTTCGTCCTTGACTATCTTCTTGCGCTGTGGATCCAGGTATGGAAGAAGCTCCTCCATCTCCTCCATGCTCAAACGGCTCACATCCGTCTCCTCTGGCCTCCCCGAGAAGGGCTTCCCATCCTCCTTCTTGGGGTTCGGCGGCGCTGGCGGCGGGACTGTAGAGGAATCCCTCTCTGGTCTCGCAGCCGCCTGCTTCTCCTTCTTCTTCTTCTGGCCTGTTAGAAGGTGCTTGAGCCGCTGCCAATGGCTCTCCACTTCTGAATCCTCATCGTCGGATTCCGGCCAGGTCACAACACTGCCTGCCCTCCTTTGCAGCAGGAGGTCCATGCCGTCTGCCCCTGCACGTTGGAGTTCCGTCTGCGGCATTCCTGCTGGATACCCAGCTGGGTTTGCCGCCGGGGCAGGGAATTTGGCGCTGAGAGCATCCTTTTGCCTCTTCAACTGTCGTATCTGCATATCAATTTCTCCCATCTGCCGGATGTCCTCCTCAGTGCCGCTCTCCTCCCTGGTCCTGGCTTCAGCCTGACTCGGTGGTCCGTAGGAGATCGGTGGCCCCCTTGGCACCGGCATGCGCTCCTGTTTCTCCTTGCGCCTCACCAGCGTGGGGGCCGTGCTATGCACCACACCGACGAAGTTCGTTCGAGGGTCAAAGTGGATGTTGAAGCTGCCCTGTCGTACAGTTGGCCGCGTGGAGAGAGCACCACCGCCTTCTCCACTGGCCCTGCTTGCGGACAGCACCTGGTGAGGTGCACGCTCCACAGGCTCGAGGATATCCGTGAAGTGGACACCTCTCGGCTTCCCTTCAGGCTTCTGATGAGGTTTATCTTTCCCGTTCTTGACGTTGGCACACTCGACGTCCCCTCTCCAGTGGCCCTCGACGCCACAGCTGCTGCACACGCTGCCGATCTTGCGGGGGTCGGGGCCGTTTTGCGGATGCTGCTGGGATGGAGCCGTAATGAAGCCTCGGCTCTTCTTCTTGTCCGCCATCTTCTTCTTTGCCGACCAGCCGGCTGCCCAGGCTTCCTTCAGGTCAACTAAGGTCTCGTCTGCGGAAAGGTCTTCGTCTTCTGTCGGCGCCTCATCGTCCTCGTACTGCCCAGCACTCTGATCCTCCAGGTCCTCGTGCTCGGCGCCATCATCCTCCTCGCCGTCACCCGCATCATCTTCTCCATCCGCATAGTGGGCCCCATGCGGGCGTGGCTTGTAGAGGGACTTCTGTCGGTAGCGGTTTCGGAGGACAAAGTCTGAGTCTCCACCGCCACCCTTTCCTCCTTTCGACGAAAAGGGGGGCCTAGGCCTGGGCAGGCCACGCCTCATGAATGGCTGTCGCCCCTCCTCGCTTGGTCCCAGACGCTTCGCATCCTGATCCTCAATGCCGCGGTGCATTTTGCGAAGGACCGGCTCCAGGGACTTGCTGTCATAGATAGCACCGGCATTGAAGAATACGGTATGGCGCTGATGCTTGCTCAGGCCTGCCGTGTTCAGCAGGCGCTGAGCAAAAGACTTGTCGGAGATCTTCGTGTCGGGGTCGTGCTTCAAGTACTCGGCTTTGAGCTTCTTTAAAGTCTGGATGTGCTTATCCATGGACATGCCTGGCAGTCGACGGTGAGTGTTGTAGCGCTCCTGTGCAACCTCAAATTCTTCGTCATCATCCTTGCCAAAGGCGTCATCCAGCAGACGCCAGACAATGTCCAGACCTCCTTGCTCCTTCATTTCAGCCACGGTAAGGATGTCCAAGGTCTCTTTGGCCTCAAGCTCCACGGTGAGCCAGATCAGAAGGGACATTTCAGCGTCCTCCAGCTGGTAGAGGCTTTGCTGTGCCTCCAGGTCCTTGCGCCAAGACTTGTAGCTGATCTTTCCCTTCTTCTCGGCGTCACGGCCTCCAAACTTCTCCAGCTTGAGGGAGCCAATGCCAGGCTTGGGACGCTCGCGATCGCCTTTGCCTCCGCCCTTGGCCTTCAGCTTGCGCAAGAGAGAGGCAATTTCGGTGTCAGCGTGAGAATCGCTCTGCGATCCGGAGTCTCGCTGACTGCCATGGTAGCTGCCGCTTGCGCCTGGTTCTTCTCGCTCGTCCTCCTCGTCGCCATCATCCTCGTTTTCGCCAGGATGGCCGTTCGGT
>CALGTP010000126.1 GCA_937902105.1 uncultured Actinomycetes bacterium | reverse complement strand
TCAAAGAAGAAAAAGGCAACGAGAACCGTCGTCGTACTCTTGAGCGCGAATTGGAGTGGGTGCGCATGTCTCCCAAAGCCCGTCAGGCCAAGGGCAAGGCGCGTTTGTCAGCGTATGAAAAACTCCATGCTGAAGCCGAAGTCGCCGACCGTGGTCCAAGCAAACTCGAAATCATGATTCCTGCTGGCGGACGCCTTGGTGACACTGTGATTGAAGTCAGTGATCTCACCAAAGGCTTCGGTGAGAAAATGCTGATTGAAAACTTGACGTTTTCATTGCCACCCGCTGGCATTGTCGGCATCATCGGACCAAACGGTGCGGGTAAGACGACACTGTTTCGTATGCTCACCGGACAAGAATCGGCTAACTCAGGAAAGATTACGGTCGGCCATACCGTGCAATTGGCTTATGTCGATCAAAGTCGCGACTCCCTTGATGACGAGGCCACCGTCTACGAAGAAATCACTGGCAACATCGAACACATGAAGGTCGGAAACCGCGAAATTAACGGTCGCGCCTATGTCGCCTCATTTAACTTCAAAGGCAGCGATCAGCAAAAGAAAGTCGGCGATCTCTCCGGTGGAGAACGTAACCGAGTCCACCTCGCTAAGTTGCTGAAAACTGGCGGCAACGTCTTGCTGCTTGACGAACCAACGAACGACCTTGACGTTGATACATTGCGCGCCCTAGAAGATTCGCTGGAAGCCTTTCCTGGATGCGCTGTGGTGATTAGTCACGATCGCTGGTTCCTTGACCGCATTGCCACTCATGTGTTGGCCTTTGAAGGCGACAGTCAAGTGCGCTGGTTCGAAGGGAACTTCAGCGAGTACGAATCTTGGCGCAAAAAAGAAATCGGTTCTGCCGCCGACCAACCGCATCGCATCAAATACAAGCCTCTGGCACGTTGATGCAGACAAGTCCCGCCATCCGCGCGATACGCATCGCCTGCGCGTTTGTTTTCGTGCTCTGTATTGCTGGGCTGATCATTTCGTCCATTGCCGGCAACAACGAAGGCTGGGTCCTCAGCATCGGGATGTGTGGTGTGGCTGCCGCAATAATTCTGATAGTCGTTTCTGTAGTCACAGCCAACAAGCGCGTTCCAGAATTTTCCGATGCTCGCGCGCAAGCGATTGAACAACGAATTGCTTATTTGGTGGCATCCGGAGTGAGCGAAGAAGAATTGCGTGAACTCGTGCGTTCTTCAATTCAGCTTGGGCGCGGATTGTGAGCGAAACCGATCAGCAACTCGCCTCGCGCATTGCCACCCAAGCCGGAGTCATGCTTGTTGAACTACGCGATGAGTTGGCAATTGAAGGAATTCATTATTGGGATCTCAAAGATGAAGGTGACGTCGCTGGGCATCGCTACATCATGGATGCCCTCACGCAGGCGCGCCCCGAGGATGTGATCTTGTCCGAGGAGGCTGCCGACAATCGTCGACGCCTGAGTGCCGAACGCGTGTGGATCATCGACCCGATTGATGGCACGAACGAATTCGCTGAACCCCCGCGTTACGACTGGGCGATTCACATTGCTTTGTGGGAAAAGGGAAAACTCACCGTTGGGTCAGTGGCATTACCCACTTTGGGTATCACCTTTGATGCTGACCCTGCGCCCATCGTGCCCCCATCAACCCGCGAACGCCCCCTGCTTGTCACCTCACGAACCCGCAATCCCTACTGCGCCGTCAAGGTGGCCAACGCACTGGGCTGTGATGTGGCGCGGCTTGGATCTGCAGGCGCCAAAGCCATGGCCGTCGTCATGGGTGAGGCTGACATATATGTCCATGATGGCGGAATGTACCAGTGGGACTCAGCGGCCCCCTCGGCCGTGGCCGCCGCCGCAGGCCTGCATGTCAGTCGCACCGACGGCTCACCACTGATTTACAACGAAGAATCCTTGTGGCTCCCCGACTTTTTGGTCTGCCGACCAGAATTCGCCGAGGCTGCGCTACGGGCATTAAACGACTAACTGGGGTACGCTTTGGGAATGAAACGTTTGCCGGGGATCGTCATTGCAGGACTTGCGTCAATTGCCGCTGGAGCAATTCACGGTGGGGCAATCGGCTTACATGCTGAACACCCACAGTTGGCGCGCATTTTCATTGTTGTGACCTTGGCACAACTGGCATGGGGCCTCAGCGCCTTACTGCGCCCACAGCAATGGTTATTGCCCATTGGCGTACTCATTAATGGTGCCGCCGTCGGCGGCTGGATCGCCACCAGGATCGTCGGCATTTCTTGGATTGATGGACTTGAAGTACGCGAGAGCCCACAGTTGGCTGACAGTTTGTGCGCTGGTCTGGGCATCGTGGCTGCCACTGTCGCCTTAGCTGCTCTTCTCGTTGGTGAGCGCGAACTCCCACAAGTACGTTTGGCTCTACCTTCTTTCGCAATCCTGTTATTGACATTGCCAGCAATGTGGAACGGTGCCGCCCACGTTCATAATCACGCAGCGACTTTTGACGCAGCAGGCAACGTGATCAATGAAGCTCAGCCCCACGACCACGGCACGGCGACAACACCCGTCGAACAAATAGTCTCTGAAACCCCAACGACTCCCGCATCGACCTTCGCTGCCTGGCCACGACCCTATGACCCAGACCTGCCACTTGATATTTCCAATGTTGCAAATGTCAGCGCCGAACAAGAGAGCCGCGCCAAGGCGCTCATTGAGTCGACTCAACGCGAACTTCCCACCTGGGCCGATTACCAAACCGCCCTTGCTGGTGGCTGGCAGTCAATTGGTGACGGTTCAACAGGGTTTGAACACTTCATTAAGCGCGAACTGATTCAAGATGACAAGTTCCTTGATCCAACGGCACCAGAAGCCTTGGTCTACAAAGTTGAAGGCGCCAAGCGCACTCTGGTTTCAGTGATGTTCATCGCCAAAACTGGAGTCACAGTTGATGATCCAAGTCTGACCGATTACGCAGGTGGGCTCATCCAGTGGCATTCACATGACAACTTGTGCTGGCGAAATAATGCTCAAGGCGTCCCCGTGATTTCGGGCTTGACCGATGGTGCAGGAAACTGCCCTCCCGGCTCGGTGCGTGGTGGAGGCGACAACGCCATGGTGCATGTGTGGATCACCCCACATCTCTGCGGCCCATTCGCAGCCCTCGAAGGTGCCGGCGCAGGTCGCTCTAACGTCAGCGATTCTGAGCGAGTCGACCTCTGCGGTGCGGCGCATCAACATTCAACTTCGGCGCCGACCACGATTGTGACGACCGATCCAACAGCAACGACCGTCGCCCCAACAATAACGACCTTCGCCCCAGCACCGACCACGACCGCTGCCCCAAGTTTCAACGACACTGGTGCTTCACGAATTTCTCTCGGAGGATTCCCTGGCGTGACCGCCGATCAGCAGGCTCGTGCTGAAGATCTGCTGTATCGCACACGTGAGATTTTGCCAAAGTTTGCTTTGACCAAAACTGCATTGGAAAATGGTTTCACCTCAATCCAAGATGCAGGTACTGGCGTCGAGCACTACATCAACTGGAATTACATCAACGACGAATACGAACTCAACCCCAATTATCCTGAAAGTTTGGTGTATCAAGTTGGAGCGGGTGGCAAGCGGACATTGGTCTCAGCGATGTATATGGTCGGCGACGAATACGAGTTGGCCACTGTCCCCGAAGTGGGTGGGGCATTAACTCAATGGCATATTCATAACAACTTGTGTTTTGATCAAGACCCTTTTGTCACTGGCGTCACCCGCGTGGTGGGTGTTACCAGCGCAGATGGGCCATGTTCTTTCGGCATCAAGTTGAATCCCAATCCCATGTTGCATGTCTGGCTAGTCCCGCAAAAGTGTGGACCATTCGCCGCCCTTGAAGGCGTCGGTGCTGGCCAAGTTAATGCTGGTGAATCACGTCTCTGCGATGAAGCGCATGGGCACGGTTAATTGATCTCTGCACAACCAAAACCCACAACAGCGACAGCGCGCAAACGATCAGCACCACCACCGGCATTGAATCTGATCCCTGAGAATCAATCAGTGGTCCGATCGAAGTGGGCACGATCAATCCCCCAACAGCTGCCGCGCCAATGATCCACGAAGTTGCCGAAGCGGATAAAGATAACTTGTCGTCCACCATGGCCAACATCGTTGGATATTGAGGACCAGCAGCAAAACCAAATACCGCTGCGCCAAACCAGACAGTCCAGATGTCACCCGACCCTACAATCATCACCACTAAGGCCACAACAGAGAGTGCACATGCAGTGAATACGACGAGCAATGGTCGCACTCGCCCACTCACAGGAATGGCAACCAAGCGGCCCAAACAAAAGGCTCCCCAAAATGCGGCGGTCACTAATGCTGGCAGCGAACCCGCCATGCCAATCTCCTCGGCGTAGGTAAATATCCATCCGCCGAAACCCACCTCTCCCCCGATGTACAGCATAAAAAAGACAGACACCACAAGCACTGTGCGGCGCGGCAACTGTGGTCGATTGACATCATCTGAGTGAACAGGGTGTTGAGGTGCTGCACGACGACCAACAATGCACGCTGCAATGATCGCTAACGCAGTGACGACGACAACCGCCAACCACAACGAGTGAGTCCACGCCAAAGATCGGTCAACGATCAGTGGAGCGAAAAGCGCACCCACACCGAACATCAAATGCAAGGCATTCAAAGCAGGACCTGAGCGACCCGATCGAGCCCATACCACCATGGTGTTCATCGCCGTATCGGCCATGCCCGTAGCCGCTCCGATCAAAGCCACTGCGAGACAAGCAACGATGAACTTCTCGCTGATGGCCAACAGCACCGTGCCAACGGCGAATGACACAATGCCGACATGCAAAACCTGATGTCCAGTCCAACGGGTGATCCAACGTCCCCCGAGTAAAGCACCAACAAAGTTCCCGATGGCGACCAGTGCAAAGAGAATGCCGATCACCCCCGTGCTGACATTGAGGCGATCTTCCAAGTAGGAAACCGACGGCCCCAACAGCGAGAGGGCCACCCCCATCACCAGAGCGACTGAAAAATATGGGAAAACTGGTTTCAGGGCATGCTCACGATGGTGACCGTACCGTTGGCTCCATCAACAGTGATGACAGCGCCGTTGGGAATTCTTTTCGTCGCATCGGTAGCGCTCACCACGCAGGCGAGGCCCAATTCGCGACTCACGATAATGGCGTGACTAACAACGGCGCCAACGTCAACAACGACTGCTCCGGCTGCCACAAATAATGGCGTCCATGCTGGATCGGTAAACGGGGCAACTAAAACTTCGCCTGGTTCAAGGGCCGATGGATCCGCGGCATCAAGAATGATGCGAGCCTTACCCGTGTACAAGCCGGGAGCGCCTGGAGCGCCAGTGAGTACATCGCCGACCACAACGGCCGTCGTCACCGTTTCCCCGCGCCGAGCCCACTGTGACAGCGGTGGAACAATGCCGTTGACAATAAAGGGTGGCTCAAGATCAAAGAGGTCAAGGTATTGACGCTCTCGTTGCGCCAGGCGGGCGCGAAACTCGTCAGGTTGGGAAGCAAAAGCGTCTAACTCATCGGCCAGCAACATGCAGATTTGTGATCGCGTGTAGCCAGTTCGCTCAGCCAAGGCGAAGGCTGCCACGCGAACTTCGTGCACGACTTTGATGATGTTGGTCTTGGCGCGTTCGCGACCTGCCAAATATAAGTGAGCAGAATGCAAAGCCATATCAAACTGAGCAAGGACATCTGCTTGCGACGTCAAAGCCGTGCGCACTCGCTTCTCGGCTACACGGCGGAGTTCAGCATTTTTCTCGTTGCGAATGCTGGGACTTTGATCGTCCAGTGCACCGCGCATGGTGTCGATCATGGATGTTGCTAAAGCGGGTTTGGTTTCCCACGTGTCCGAACGAATATCCCACTCGTTCGGACCGCGACTTCCGTACTCACCTAAAAATGCATCAAAGCCTTGGCGATACTCTGGTGAATCTTTTGACAGACGCGACAATTCCCACATCGCTCGACTAGGCAAGGCCGAATCCACATCACCGATAGCGGTGATTAATGTCAGCACCAGTGATGGGTCACCGAGAGCAGCGGCGATCGCCCCAAGTGCCCCCGGTCCGATCGAGGTTCCTGCGGTCATATCCAAGTGATGTTCAAAATCTCGTCGCAAAATCGCCGTAAACGACGTCATTCGTGCCACTAACTCGGATTCATCAAGGTTGCTGAGATCGGGACGCGAAGCACGAACCGCGCGTGATACTTCTCGATCTTCAAGAAGATGAGGCAACGACTCCGCCGTCATCACGGCTGTCATCCATGCACCTAGTTTTTCCGTGTTGCTCGGACTCTCGTGCCACGGTTCAGCGACATAGGCAGGCACATCGGGATGAGTGCCGAAATAGGTGGCGTCAATCATTTCGGGAGATAGTCCCGGACCGCGAACGCCGAATAAACGCGCCATCGAGGCATTGATAAACAGGTATCCCCCAAAAGTCCCGACAACTTCTGGTTGCAGGAGATCTACTTCGTGTTCGTCGCAGGTTCCTGCCGAAATCTGACAATCCCGCCAACCCATATTGACCCCTGGTTCAAAAACAACTGTCCAACCCAATGGGCTACATGGGTCGGGCAATACTTCTCCCGCATTGGCGCGGGTGTAGAGGGGAAAATTTCTGCTCGGCGACCAGTCGGTCAACCAGCGATCAGGTAACTCGTTATCTGATGTCATTTCGAATCCCCATTTCTTACATGATCGATGCGCCGCACCCTCACGACCAACAATACTCCCCTATTCATCACCTCACCGCAGCCTGAGTTGTCACTGTCACACCCAACTGTGGGCCTCCAACAGGAAATTTTCTGATGGCCCAGGCAGACTCTCAAGGTGAGTGAATCAATGTCTCCCAGTGATCGTTCCCGTGACTTGCAGTGGGGGTCATTTACCGAGCGGGGTCCCTGGGATTTAGACCCTCAGAACATTCGCTGGTTGGGATCTACGCAAGCCCTCCGCTCTCAGGCCAAAGCGGAAGTTCCCGTCCTGACAACGCCACGTCGTCTGCCACCAGGGGGACGCGTCATCACGGTAACGATCAACATTGTTAAGGCACTTGCTCCTTGGTTCATAAAAAAGAAGCGCAACAAATATGTCGATCGTTCCGCTAGCCAAGCTGACGTGTCTTTGCGTCTGAGAAAAGCAGTCGAAACTCTTGGTCCGACCTACATCAAGTTGGGTCAAATCATTTCCTCAGGAGAAGGTCTGTTTCCACCTGAACTCGTTGAGCAATTTAAAAAATGTCGTGACCAAGTTCCCGCCGAACCTTTCTCCACCGTGCGCCAAACTGTTGAACAAGATTTGGGAGCGCGTCTTGAAGATGTCTTTGAATGGTTTGACGAAAAAGAATTAGCTGCAGCATCCATCGCCCAAGTCCATGCAGCTCGTTTGCTCACAGGCGAAGATGTCGTCGTCAAAGTACAACGACCGCGGGTGGCGAGCCTGGTGCGCAAGGACCTCACGGTCATGGCATGGATCGCCCCATACCTTGTCGGTCGTATCCCGATTTCTGCGTTGGCGAATCCCCCAGCTCTTGTTGAACTTTTTGCCGAAACCATTGTTGAAGAACTCGACTTTCGTTTGGAAGCAGCCAACATGCTTGACGTCGCCACAATGTTGCATGACTTGGGACAAGAGGGCTACATCGTTCCACGACCCCACCCCTCTCTAGTGACGCGCCGTGTCCTGGTGATGGAGCGCATCTCTGGCTTTAACTTTGATGATGTGGCTGGCATGAAAGACGCTGGCATTGATACAGAAGCAGTAATTCGCACTGGCATGATCGCCTTTATGGAAGGCGCGATGATCCACGGCATTTTCCACGGCGACCTTCACGGTGGCAACCTCTTCGTTCTGCAAGATGGACGAACAGCGCTTTTAGATTTCGGCATTGTGGCGCGCTTGTCGCAAGAACGTCGTTTGGCGTTTCTACGACTGATGCTCAGTGCGACGACCAACGACATCATGGGTCAGATGACCGCGCTACGTGATTTGGGTGCACTACCAATGGACACCGATCTAGGTGCTGTCATCAAAGATCTACGACTTGATCAAGCCACCATTGACCCAACCACACTGTCAGGCGAGCAAATGGTCACTGAGGTGCAGAGAGTGATCAAAGCCCTGCTCGGATATGGGGCGAGTTTGCCCAAAGAACTCATGCTCTATGTCAAGAACATGGTGTTTCTTGATGGGGCAATCTCACGTCTGGCGCCCGAGCTGGACATCCTCGGCGAAGTCGCCAATATCTCCATGATGTTCGCTCAACGCCATGGAGACCGCCTAGGTAAAGAACTCGGAGTTGATCCCGACGCCGTGGCCTTCGATATGTCTGGAGTCAAAGCCAGTTTGGGACTCGAAGATAATGTTGACCGCATGACCTATAAAGAACTACAGGCCAGACGTGATCTGATCCAAAAACGCATGCGCGATCATGTGGGTCATTAACAACTAGGTTGGGTTCTCGTTATGCGCCTTGTCGTCGCTCGTTGCAGCGTTCAATATGCCGGTCGCCTCGATGCCACGTTGCCCGAGGCAGTTCGCTTGGTGATGGTTAAAGCCGACGGTTGCGTGGCCATCCATAGCGATGGTGGTGCATATAAACCCCTGAACTGGATGACGGCACCGAACACCATCGTTGAGTTAGATGGTCAATGGATTGTCACTAATCCCAAAGGCGAAACTCTCACCATCACTTTTCACGAGATATTCAGTGATCACGCTCAAGAGTTTGGGGAAGATCCTGGTTTACAAAAAGACGGTGTCGAGGCACATTTACAAGAACTTCTTGCAGCCCTGCCCGAGACGATTGAAGATGGTCTCATTCTCGTGCGCCGCGAATGGCCCACACCCATTGGTCCCGTTGACTTGATGTGCATTGACCGTCACGGAAATTCCGTAGCCATTGAAATCAAACGTCGCGGTGAGATCGACGGCGTTGAACAACTCGCGCGTTATCTCGAACTCTTACGACCAGATGCCAACCTCAAAGGATTGCGTGGAATCTTTGTGGCCCAAGTTATTAAACCCCAAGCGCGCACAATGGCCGAACAACGAGGGATTGCTTGGGCAGAAGTTGACTATGAAGATCTTCGTGGCCGTCGACCAGAAGAACTACGACTCTTCTAAATTCAGGAGTGACGCACGAGACCTTGATCGATCACAACTCGATCACCGACTGACGTTGTGAACACTGTTTCACCCGAGGCGATTGTCCACATCCGCACAGTCAGAGCGTCTCCCGGCATGACCGGCGAAGAGAAACGACCTTCAATGTGATGGAACTTGGTGACATCGTTATTACACAATGCGCCTAGCAAGGCACGGCCAGTAAAACCATACGAGCACAAACCGTGCAAAATCGGACGATCAAATCCGCCAATAGCAGCGAAGGATGGATCTGTATGCAGTGGGTTACGGTCGCCCGAGAGGCGATACACGAAAGCCTGATCTGGCGAGGTCTGTAATGTCACTTCGTGATCGGGCGTACGCTCTGGTGGAACATTCTGAGGTCCCGATGGTCCGCGGTCGCCATCCCATCCACCTTCACCACGAATGAACACTGATGAACGTGTGGTCCACAACAATTCACCACTCTTCAACTTGGTCTCGGCTTCAGTGACGACAACTGCAGCCTTACCTTTGTCGTACATCGCTACAACTTTGTCTTGCACAGTCACTTCAGCCTCAATAGGGATTGGACGATGCAGCGTGATCGCTTGCGAACCGTGCACCAACATCGCGAAGTTGAATGAACCAATGTCACTCATCGCACTCTTGCCCGCTGAAGCAGTGCCTGAGCCGGCAACAACAGCAAAGGTTGGAAACACAACTTGCTGAATGTCTTTGGTGTTCTCTGTGGTGAATGGGAGATCGCTTTGACCTGCCCCAATTCCCACGGCATACAACAAAGCATCTTTCGAATTCCATGACATGGTACGAATATCGCCGACAGCGCCGACAGCAGATGGATTCAATGGCATTGCATTTCTCCTTAAGTAGTGATGTACAGGTTCTAGTTCTTTACGGGACCAATTTACGAGCGCGGCTGCGGCCAACCGCCTGGAGTTCCGTCCATACCCGAGTTTTTGCGAGCCTTGGCCAACAATTCAGCCACAATCGGGCCAAGAATGGTTGGGTCGTCAACTGGTGCATGCTTTGGTCCACGGACCCAACCTTCAGAGACAGCCAAAATATCGCCACTCGCTTCGAAGATGCGTCCCGTCACGCCGGCCGCTTCGTCAGAAGCCAACCACGTAACAATCGGTGCGATCCAACGTGGCGAACGCTTCTCTCGTTCTTCATCGCTCTCTGGCGCTGGTCCGAGACCTTCGGTCATACGAGTCAAAGCCACGGGAGCAACAGCATTGACTGTCACGCCATAGCGCGACATTTCCAGAGCAGCGATATTGGTGAATGATGCGATGCCAGCCTTGGCGGCTCCGTAGTTGGTCTGCCCAGGGTTGCCGTAAATGCCCGACACTGACGTGGTGTTAATAATGCGACCCGATACTGGCTTGCCTGCCTTGGACTGCTCACGCCAGTACACGCAAGCAAAGCGTGTCGGAGCGAAAGTTCCTTTGAGGTGCACGTTGATGACCGCATCCCACTCTGCTTCAGACATTGAGAACAACATTCTGTCGCGCAAGATACCTGCGTTATTGACCACGATGTTGAGATCACCGAATGTCTCAATAGCGGTATTGATCAGGCGCTCTGCTCCCGCCCAATCGCTGACACTGTCACCATTGGAAACAGCCTCGCCACCCATGCCGCGAATTTCGGCCACCACTTGATCAGCAGGACTGAGGTCGCCACCACTTCCATCAACATTGCCGCCCAGGTCATTCACCACAACCTTGGCACCTTGAGATGCCAAACTGAGGGCGTGCTCACGTCCGATTCCACGACCGGCTCCGGTCACGATTGCAACTTTTCCTTCACATAACCGAGCCATCTCGGATCTCCATTCAACTTTGTCGTCCCACCCACGATGGATGTGACATGTACGTTTTCAATCATAGAGAATGGCATTGGGTAGCGCACCAATCGTTGCTCGCTTCTAGCCTGACAATGTGTCGCTCAACGGTCAAATAACCCCATCTGACTGTGATCTACTGATCGTCGGGGCGGGTCCCGCGGGCATTGCCGCGGCGATCACCGCCACACGTGCTGGGTTGCACGTCATCGTGATCGACAAGGCTCAATTTCCGCGCGATAAATGTTGTGGCGACGGCCTCACCACGTTGGCGTTACGCGAACTTGAAAAACTCAACTTCGACCCGGCGACCGTACCTTCGTGGTTCGATGTTGAGGCCGCTTGGCTGCGCTCGCCAAGTGGACGCGAAGTGTGTGTGCCCTTGCCGACAAGCGGAAAGTTCGCTGCCGTAACTCCGCGCATTGAACTTGATAACGCTTTACTCACGCAGGCTCGGCATGAAGGAATCACCGTCCTAGAGAATTGCGCATATGAATCGTTGAGCGTCAACAGTGAAGAACTTTTTGTTTCGGTGCGTGCCAATGATGAACTGCGTGTCTTTCGCAGCACATGGCTCATTGCTGCCGATGGGATGTGGAGTCCAGTGCGCAAGTCACTCGGTCTCTCCGAGCCCGGATACCTCGGTGAATGGCACGCCTTTCGCCAATACGCCAGCAATGTCACAGGCACAGCAGCACAACGATTGATCATTTGGTTTGACGCAGATTTGTTGCCGGGTTACGCCTGGAGTTTTCCGCTTCCTGGCAATCGCGCCAATATCGGTCTCGCGTTATTGCGCGATGGCAAGCGACGTATCGGCGATATGAAAGATGTCTGGAATGACCTCTTACAACGAGAACATGTTGTGGAGGCACTTGGTCCAAACTTTGTCCTTGATGACCGACATACCGCCTGGCCGATCCCTGCACGCATTGATCAAGCCATGACTGCTTCGGGTCGAGTGTTATTCGTCGGTGACGCGGTGATGGCGACAGATGCCCTGACTGGCGAAGGTATTGGCCAAGCCTTGCTCACGGGTTCTCTTGCTGCCCAGGCGATTGTGGCCGGTGGCGAACCCGCCGCAGTCCGCCAGCGCTATGAGATGTCGGTCACCGACCATT
>CALGTP010000125.1 GCA_937902105.1 uncultured Actinomycetes bacterium | reverse complement strand
GTTTTCTTTTCGTCTGTAGTTTTCTTTTCGTCTGTAGTCGGGTGTGGAGTGCAGTAGTCCGAATGACTGAAGAGCAGAAACGGGGCAAGCCCCAAACTCAGCAGCGTGTAAGGATTCCTGTACAACACATCCTGGTCGACCACTCCCTAACATTCCTGTTGCGGTTAGCAGTATCATCACAATTCTCTTTGCCATGCAGAGCTGTGCTCGGATTTTGTGCTTTCCGGCTGATCCTACCCAGTCCAAAGTGTGCTTCTGAGTTGAGCTGCACTTGCAAGAGTGGCTGGGGATCGGGACGGTACTGGCACATGCGAAGCAAGTCGCCGAGGCATGAGGCCCTTTTACAACTTGCTCGTTGAAGTGGCACAGTTGGTGGTAGGATTTTGTGATTATCTTATCCTGTAGCAGATCTTCAAGCTGCCCGTCCTTCATCTGAGTGAAAGAACCAAATAGCAGCATAGGAGTGCCGGACTGGCGGCACAACCGAAAATACTGGCAGATCTGAGTAAGGTGGGAGAATAGCTTGGCCTCCTTCACGTCAGCTCCTGACCTGGGGTAGTCAACCCAGACAAGAGAGTAACGGCCGTGCTTTATCCCTTGCGCTATCTCAGACATGTGGCCTGTGTTAACGCTTCTAGGATGGAAGCGCACGATGGGGCCTTTGCACATCTGGCCAAGTGCCAGCGACACCCTAGGCTCAGCTTCGATGACGAGGATGGCCTGAGTGTCTGATGCTAGGTCTGCTTTGAGAAATGTGGAGATCTCTTTGGCTGGATCAGCCTTAGATTGTTCATCGGCCGGAACGGCCTCAGTCTCAGTTTCTGTTTGCAAGGGAGGGGCTGAGATATCCCCACTCCCCTGCCCCCGTCACGACGAGGACGATGGAGCTGCATGGAAGGTGCGCTCAGCGGGAGCAAGCCCGGTCTGAGCCTGCTTCGACAGCTCTTCGAAGTGGTCCGCTAGCAGGACGGGGTGCCCACTCGGTGCGTCCGAAAGCGGAAAGGTGACCGACCCCGGGGACCACGTAATCGTGTATCCCCCGGGTCCAGGGATTGTCACTTGCTTTGGGTTTGTTTCGAGTAGGACGCCCTGAGAGCACATTGAGGACCAGCCCCACAGAGCTGGGAGATCATCTCCCGCTCCGTTTGGGCCAGCATCTACCACAGGGGCCTCGAAGTGGTGCAACTGCACCTTGCCGTCGATGTCCTTAATTGCAAGCGGAAGCTTCGTGTTCCACTTGCAGGCTTGAGAGCCATGTCCAACCCCTTGAATGAACAGGGGGTGATCCCGCTTGGTCTCAGTGGACTGATGACCGTAGCTCAGGGCAAGTGAGGCTACTCCTCGGCACCACTTTCCTCCAAGAATGTTGGTGTAAGCACCAGTGTCGAGGATCAGAGAGAATCGACCGGGGATCCTTGTCTGGAAGTGGTACAGCGAGATCGTTTTGTCCTCAGGGGGGTTTTGGATGGCCGGAACGGCCTTAGGATACGGGACTGGCCACCAAGGAAAGGTAAGCTCGGTGGCATCAGCGTACTCGACGTCAATCTCAATCTCGTCGTCGGCCTGGTAGATGTTAAAGTGAAGCGGCGAGGATGACGGTACGTCACTCCTGGCTGACGATTGAACTGCAGATGCTGGGCGGAACGCCCCAGAAAGCACTTGCGAAGAGGACTGAGCTCCATGATCTGAGGAGGCTGCAGACCAAGCTCCCTGAGCGGAAGCGGCTGCAGAGCGAGGGGCACCGGTATCGGTTGGCAAAGGAGGCGAAGTAGGTGGCCCGTCGTCGGAGACGAACGGGAAGAAGGCTACGACGCGGCCAATACCCCTGCAGTTGGGACAGTCAACTCCATCAGCGCTCTGAGTTGCGTCATTCCAGCATTGAGCGTGGAAGAGGTGCCGGCATACAAGCCTGCACAAGTTGTCGCCGGGCCCGAACAATTCCAAGCAGATCGAACAGGTAGATTGGTCTCCTGAGAAATGTATCGCTGCTTCATGGACATTGTTGCCCTTCGACTTCCCATTCTTGCCTTTGCCACGACCCTTGGCTGCAAGTCTCTGTAGACGGAGACTCTCTACTTGTTGTTGGATCTGGAAGAACTCAGTGAATTCTCGGCGAAGAACAGGGTCCTGCAACCGGTTGCCTGAGACCTGGTTGCTTGTACCAAAAATTCCTCCTGGGTTTTGGATCTCGGCATGAATCCTGTGCATTTCATCGATGGAACGTTGTTGCAGAGCATCAAGGGTGCTCACCTGTTCCCTGAAGAGAGGCGTCATGGGAACCGGTGGCTGCCACTGCTGATACGTCGGCTCGAAGATCGGCATTGATGCCCACTGCGGAATCTCTGGCTCAGGACGCCGAAGTGAGGCAAACAATTCTGCGAGCTGTTCAGCTGCTCGGCCGTTGTCGGCGGGCACATGGTCATGGTCACGAGGTTGTGGACGAAAAGGAGGGAGTGGAAGCTGAGGCTCTGGGGGCTCAGGCTGCTGAGGAGCAAGAAAGGATACCAAGTTCGGATGCTGGAAGCTGTCACCGCTCCGAGGGGTACCAACTGCTTCTCTGAACGTAGGAAAGACCGGAAGGTTCAATGGTAGCCTGTGTTGTGGAATGTATGTCTCAGGATCTGCAAACGGATTGGCGTATGCCGAAGGAGATGCTGAAGACGGTTCAAAAGGAGCCCAAACATTATTGGGTGGATCACCCATAGCTTCCCCACTGTTGGGCGGATCGCCCCTAGTGTGCAGCGAGCCTGATGGACGGAACGTCCTCATTGGCTCTTCCTGGCTGCCGTTCGGTGGCGAAGCCGCCTCTGAAATCATGAACACCATGGTTGATATACCTGCAAGAGGTCCTGACTCAGAGTGGTCAACAAAGCCAATGGCCTTGCCTTTGCCTTTTCCTTTTGGACATGCAGCTGCAAAGTGTTCAGTGGAGTGGCACTCGTGGCATTCAAGTGGTCTGCCGTCGGGTCCCAAGGGGTTACCGCGGCGACCTTTGCCTTTTGCTGAAGAGCGAGCACCTTTGCCACCTTTGCCTTTGCCTTTCGCTACACCAACAAAGGTGTCCGCAAGGTCGGTTGCACTCATGTTGGCAAGGTAGTGACCAACAGGGCCAGGTGGAGGTCCTCTGCCCTTTCCTTTTCCTTTGCCTTTGCCCTTGCGCTTAACAAATCGCCTGACTGCCCTCACAGGTTTATCCATGAAGTTACGCCAGGCTGATTTGGCGCGTTGATACGCCCAAAAGAGGGTTGCAGGTATTTGATGGGCTGGAACATCAGGAAGGGGATCGGGATCCTCACCAAACGAGGAGGCAGTGTCAGAGTCAGTTCCGTTTTCCGACTCTTCACCATCAACAAGCCAAGTTTCCTGCCAAGCGGGTTGTTGCCAAGTATTGTATGTTGCCTGCCATGCCGAGTTGTTGGGCGGATCGCCCCTAACTGGCTGGTACCCACCCCAAGGATCACCGGTGTTCCAAGAACTGGCGGGGGCAGGCATCTGGTACCCATTGTTTAAGGCGTCTGCCCAGGGATCTGGGGACGGACTGGGTCGTACAGGGTAAGCTTGCTGTCTTTGTCCTCCTCCGTTTCCGGAACGAAGGACTCCAGCTATGTTGTTCGGGGAATTCTCAAGAACGTGGCCCATTCTCCGCAGAGCATCCTTCAGCTGGATGTACTGAGCTTCTGTTCCTGGATACACACCGTTGAAAGGCTGGAGCAACTGGAGCAACTGGGTATCTGTCACTTGGCAAG
>CALGTP010000124.1 GCA_937902105.1 uncultured Actinomycetes bacterium | reverse complement strand
CTGTTTGCCATGACATTGTGATGCAACTGGTAAACGACGTAAAACACTGCCTGTACACAGGGCTCCCTGGCACTTTGCCTAGCTCTTGGAGTCACAGGAAGCTGTGGTGCCAGCTGACGTCTCTTGGTCAGTTGGATAAACGTCTTATCAAACCTTACACGCGTTTGCCTCTGAGCCTGGCGACCTGCATAGATCCTTTGAAGTCACAGTTTCTTGACTTGGCATATTTTTGTTTTAAAAAACCGCTGCTTGATTTTGATGATTTTGAGGTTAGTGGCAAAATCGATTATACATCACAATTCGGAAATCAATCAACCAATATATGGTGTGGCTGCCCCTTTTAGCCAAGCCAAGGTTTCAGCGCCAGCAAGTGTCAGTTATGTTCCACGCGAAGCGTAGATGTTGCCTGGATCGCTATTTTGGGAAACGTGTGCATGCAGAGATGACTCATGCTTCTGACTTGTTGCCTGATGGCTGCCTGCATGATAGCCTAGTCTTAACTTTCAAGGCAAAGAACGTGAACATAGAAATTGAAAATAACCTTGCACGTGCTGCAAACCAACGTATGGTCATGCGAGGCAAGTACCACACAGCAGCTTCTATGGTGTCGAAGCATTGTTCGTCAGAAATCAAGTTGGGTCACATGAGGCTGCAAGCCCCTGAATCAGCTGCCAAGCCTGATGCAACCCAAGGTAGAATCCATTATTCAGATAATTGTATATTTGCCAAATTGCAAAGCATTTTATAAAAACAAGCTGCGCAGGGTAAGTAGCACAACTGTCTTATGATGTTCGTTCAGTCTTCTACTATTCGCGTTTTGAGTTATCGTTTCAAGATAACAACAAGCAGACAACCACACCCCCCGATGCTACTTACCCAGTGCAGATTCCCCAGAAGCCAAATAAATCACACAACACTTTTTGTTCGAGGTCATCATTAAACGATATAACGCCATCTTGTGTTTGAAAACCTGGTTTTAGTACATACTATGTGACATTACATTTTACTTGAGGTTGATATTCATACGAGATGATACGCTTTTTCTGAGCAGCACTACTGCAAGGCACAGCTCAGTATATTTTGATATAACGAAGCAGTAGCGAATTACCAAAGACAGTTATCCAATCGTTGTTGATTTGAGTAACACCTATGCGAAATACAGAGTTGCAGTTCTTGACCGGAAACGGGATAATTATGCGCAGTGCTGGTTATTACACATTGTTAACACAGTATTCCCTGTGACAGGTGGCTACACCAATGGCTACAATATTTATCGCAAGGCTCGATTTGCACCCATTGGAATTACCCCAGGAGAGGATAAGGCTACCAGACAAAAACGAATTGCTGATCAGCTGGAAGATGAGTGGAAACTTGAGAGTCGAGAGAACAAAGCAGATTTATCTCGACAAGCAAAAAACATAAACGCACGACTTAAGGCAGACAAGAAATCAGCATTGCGGGACCGCCAAGTTGCTCCGCCTGCTCTCCAGGCCATCACTGACAGCCAAGTTGCATTTTGCAGCGGGGTCATGTCGCTATCCAAACAACAGGACACTTTGACTTCTCCTGATTTGGTTTCTGCGACCTTAAATCCAATTGCCGCTGCACAGTATGCAATCGCCATCCACGATCTAGACAGTGACAGCCCATCAATAAATGTCCCCGACCACGGCGATGCTCAAGCTCCCAGCCAAACTGCAATGGTTTCCACAGATTCCAACCATTGCCCTGACATCACACGTATTCCTGACGAATTGCTAAAGGTTGGGCAATCCTTCGTCCAAACAAAACCAAAGTCCAACGGACACGGTTTGTGGAACTTGGGCGACGCAACAAGCCCGATGTCTACGGCGATAGTTGACAAGGCTGACTCATTTCCCGCATTCACCAAATGCGGACACCGACAGTTGGTCATTGCACATGGGCATCCCTGCCCCGAGGTGCCATTGGATGGAGAAATTGATCCAGCAGATGAGGAATACTCCTGTTGTGAACTCTATGGATCATTCTGCAAACTTGACATTCGCATTCAACAGAGATACGACATG
>CALGTP010000123.1 GCA_937902105.1 uncultured Actinomycetes bacterium | reverse complement strand
GCTGCACAGACCAGACGGGCTGCACCTCGAGCCGGGGCTGATCGAAGGCGAAGGCAAGCTCTTCTGGACCATCGATAGCGGCGCTACTGCTGTATGCATTCCAGTCGAAGACGAATGGATGCTCGACCGCGTTACTGATGCTCACCCAAACATCGGGGTCGAGGCTGCCGATGGCGTTCAATTGAGCGTCAAGACCGTTGGAGTCATCAACGCGGATGGAACCCTCCCGGGCAAGATCGGTGTGGAGACCTATGAAATCAAGAACAACAAGTGGGTCAAGAACGAGACCCTCAGCTACCCGACGATGAGTCGCGTCCTCGTCACTCAAGGACTGAAACGTGGTACACGACTTGCCGGAGTTGGGCCACTCAAGAAGGACGGGCACTGGACGTATTTCAATGACGACAACTTGGCATCACTGGAAGACTGCCTGAAGCTCAAGAACGGCAAGTACGTCCTCTTCACCAACGACCCAAAGCACTACGAAATTGTCTCGCACGTGGTGCCCATGCCGGGTCTCGAGACGGCTCGTCTGTCCAGAGATGCGCGACGATCATCTCTCGAAGTACATGCATCTCTGCTGCACTTCCACTCAAGAGCTATTCGCAACAGCAATATTATTATATCTGGATTCGATATTCGTTCGCTGACTGTCGAGGCGTCTGACTGCTCTGGATGCAGATTAGGCAAGACGAAAATGCCGCCTCATCGCCGCGGTACTGCACCGTCGCAAGGCGGCACTCGAGTCCCGCCTGGAACTCGCGGCATCCGAGCACCCTCATCGACAGGCTATACTTATTTCGGCCAACGTGTCGACTCTGATATATCGACAACATTTCCGGCATCATGGCCACACGGCTTTACTGCTGCGATCGACTTCTGCGACCGCGCATCTGCTGATGTATTCTACTACTTCCTCATCCGGCGTACCGGCAGTGAAGTAGCTGGAGCGGCACAGGAGTTCACACGTCGCGTCAAGAATCGTCTGACTGACGGTGTGATCACTCGCTGGCACGTCGACAATGACCTGTCTTTCGCTGGTCCGGATGTTGAAAGCTTCGCAGCTGAGCTAGTCGAACAGGCTACTTCTCGTGTCCCATATGACAGTGACACAAATCCAGTCGCCGAAAGACAACTTGGTACCGTCAAGCGTGCTACGATGGCCACGCTTGCCTACGCAGGTGCACCAGCTATCTTATGGCCATGGGCCATGTCCCAATACGAGCACGTTCGACACTTCATCAGCACCGAAGCTATTCAACCGCCAATGTCGCCGTACATGCTCGCGCATCCCGAGACTGGCCCTGCCAATCTAAGCTGGGCGAAACCTCTCTTCTGTGACGTGACGGTGCATCTCCCTTCCCGTGATTCGCAAGGCAAGCTTGCCTACACGGGTAGCGATGGGTGCTACCTAGGCCGAGATTTCAAGCGCAATGCCGACTACGTCTACTTGCCCGCTCAGGGCCGAATCTCGTCGTTCACCGTCACCGACTGGCGCCCAAACTCATTCACCGTGTGCAACACAATCACGTCCGATACGCCTGTCGAGTACCGTGAGCCGCAGGACCTGCGTATGTCGCCTGCTACCGCCTCGCTCATTCCCAAACATCTCACGTCCGGACGTCCGAGATCTGCTGCAGCAACTGCTACAGATCGCGCCTGTATGACCAAAAGGGAGGGAGACGCGCCTTCTTCATGCATGCAGAAGAAGGAGGGAGACGTGCAGGATTCTTCAAACATGCAGAAGAAGGAGGGAGACGTGTCTGAGAACGCGCGCGTTATCAATGAAGGGATCGACGCTCTACAGGCGGCTGGAGAAGAACACTTTATCAATCAGGCTGTGCAACATTTTCAGGCCAACGCAGCACAGGAACATCCCCTACCAGAACCTAACCTCGAGATTCACCTACTTGGAACTGAATCCGCAAAACAAGTGGTCGAGGCCTCGAACATCGTGAAACTTGCATCAGTTGCAGACGCGATGGCCTCGCCGTACTGGGATATAATCAAGCCCGCGATGGAGGACGAGATGGCGGGAAAGATTGCAAACAAGTTCGCTGAAGTTGTCAAGCGAGAGCCCGAGATGCACGTGATGAAAGTCAAGTGGGTCATCTTCGTTGCCCTCAACGACGACGGGAGCGTGAAGAAGGTCAAGGCTCGCATAGTTGGATGTGGTTATTCACAGATCGCAGACGTGGACTATGATGAGGTGTATGCGCACTCACTTCCGGGACCGTGCTTCCGGCTGTTCATCTCGATCGTAGCTGACGAGGACCTCGAGACTGACCAGATTGACGCTATCAAGGCATTCACACAGGCCGACATCGACCGCGTTCTTTACGCTGAAATGCCCGAGGGATTCTCAGTCCCGGGACACGTGATGCGTCTGCTCAAATGCCTGGAAGGAATCAAGCAAGCAGCTAACATCTGGTTCAAGAAGAACAAATGGGCGTTCAACAAGTGCGGTCTCTCGAGTGATCCTGCCGAGCCCAATCTGTACACGCATGACTCGCTGCAGATTATCGTGGCAGTGGTAACCGATGATGTTGGCGTCGGATTTCACCACAGCGTACGAGCCGAGTATTTGGCGCTGCGCAATGAGTATGCGAAACTGATCAACATCGACTCGCCAGGTCCTGATCTTACTCGAGCCCTGACCATGTTCACGGGCTGTGAGATCGTACGAGATCGCCAGGCGAGGACTATCACTGTGACCATTCGGAACTACACCCAGAAGCTCGCTGTGAGATACAAAGGAAAATTTACTCTCAATGACTTGCCGTATGCTGCGTCAAAGGCCAAGAGAGAGGAGTTTGAGTCATTTAAACCCAATCCAGACGGAGCACTCATCGACAAGGGAGAATATCTAAACG
>CALGTP010000122.1 GCA_937902105.1 uncultured Actinomycetes bacterium | reverse complement strand
CAAATATATTGCCGATGTCCCAGATCACGATGCCGTCTTCAAACAAATCCTTTCTATGTCCACCCAGGCCTACGCGAAAGCCTTCGCGGAAGCTTGGATGTTGATTTTCTAACACTGCTTGGTTTTAAAATAGGTTTCTGTTTTTTTTTGAATTGGTTTTGCAATGGGTGGTTGAAGTGTTGTTGACGGTTTTTAGTTGGAGAAAAAGGGATCAACCTAGTTGGAACCGGATCATGCCATTTCTACGATCGAAGGTCCTGACTGCAAAGGGAGAGCACGATGATGCAGCCAAGCTCAAGAGGAAATCTCTGGCTTACGAGATCGCCCTCTATGAGCTCCGCGATATTGGAGTTCTTGGCAGAGACACCGTCGGCGATGGAAACTGCGGTGTTGAAACGGACATGGTTTTCGCAGAAGGAAATTCATTCGTCAAGGTTTGTGCCGAAGCACCTGATGCACCACGATCCGATATCTTGGTAATTCTGGACACTTACCGCAAAGAGTTGATGAGCAATTGGAATGCTGTCAGCGAGTTACCCTTCTGGCAACAGTTATGGACAGTACTGCAGGAAGGGAAAGTTGTGATGGATCCTTGGTTTGAGAAGTATGAGCGCATGAATCCCGCGCCATCAACCCCTCCTGCTTCCGGGAGCAAGAATGAGCCGGGCAAAGAAGGCACTCCAGAGCGACCGCAGCCTTTAGAAGGACGAGCGTCATTGACTGGCTGTCGTGTTCCGCAGCGCCCGCCAGGTTTCATGGTTCCGAACATTCCAGGGCAGGCAGGCAAAAAACGAGCCGTGGAAGCCAGTGGTTCCCAACAAAACAAAATCAAACCAACAGGAAAACCCTTTGCCCCTGCTTTAGTTCTCACCTTTCCGGTCATGTTTGAAAGGTTTCTGTCTGAGCACGGCTTCACTTGGAGGAAGTCCAAAGCTCCGCATGCACAGGTCATGGGCACTGCTGGCGTACGTGGGAAGTTGAATTGCAGGTATGGTCAACACTCTGAGGTGGTCAATCTTCTAGGACGGGGTGAGTGGCCAGAATGTGAGGGTTGTCTGGCGTGTCTGGGTCTGGGTACTCTGACCAAGGAAAAGGTTGCAGCGGCAATACCTCTGATCAGAGGTCGAATCGATAAGATCAGGGCTGAGGCAGAGGCCGAGAAGCCTGAACCTCTAGCTAAAAAGGCCAAGGTTGGGCCTGGCGACGCTCAGGGGGCAGAGCCTAGCCAGATTGCTGAACTTCAGGCCAAGAGGGTCAACGCGAAGCTCGAGGGTGATGAACCTCCGGCCAAGATGATCAAGGCTGAACCGGCAGGCGATGATGCCCATGCCCAGGCTGACAATTTGCAGGCTGGTGAACTTGGTAAACCAGCTGCTCAGGCCAGTCCTGACGACAGAGATGAGAGCCAACTTGACAAAGGAGAGCTGATATCCCTTCACGGCTTGGTCCCAAAGCCCAAGAACACAAACGGGCACACTCATCCCGTGTTTTGCACCCACTGCAGTAAGTACCTGCAGGGACGGAACAAAGCAAAAGTCTGGCAGCACGTGAGTGGACAAGAACATCGAGCACGATGGGCGGCTACCAAGAGGCTCAAGGAGGAAGATGTGGAGGAGGAGGAGGCCTGCAAGCAGGACGTGAAGCAGGAGAAAGATGCAGCCGGCGAAGACAAGGCGCCAACTTTATCGAAATATGGTGCATGCGATGGCTTGGTGTTGAACTCTGAGCTTGGTAGGCAAACTCGTTTGGGTAGCAATCTGAAGCCGGTTTGGACTGCTTTTGCAGAGTATGCTGTCCTGGATACCACGGAGGTACCTGAGAGATTTACAAGTACCCAAGTCCACACTTGTAGCACAAAGGTCATCCGTCATTACAGGTGCCAGCCAGGAGGCATATCTTGGCAAACTTTCTTTTTGATTACATAGAAATTCAACTAATTAGCAAATAGCTGTCGTACCTTGAGGATGGAAATTCTGTTCAACGTGTTTGCCAATACCTTTCCATATGTAGTTAGCCTTGGAAGGTGATGTGCCTGTGCACTCGGGGAGCGATGGGATCAACAGCTGCGACCTTTGTGTTCAACTCGGAAGCAGCAGAAACTTCTTGGCCAGGATCAGTGATTGGGAAATGGACATGGACCGCGGGAGGTATTTGCGCAAGTGGATGTACGATGAGGGCGACGTAGACGAGTTCAGATTGAAGCTGAAGGACTCAGCAAATTTCAAGTACAGGAGCAAGATCGTCTACGAGAAGTTGCTCGATCCTGAAGTAACGAGTAAGGAGGCTTTGCACGGCGAGGTGCGCAAGATTTTCTGTGGCAAGATGAAAGTACAATGTACTACTGCTTTCAAGCACTTTTTCGCTTTGACGATAAAGCCGTGCATCGATGTAGAACCC
>CALGTP010000120.1 GCA_937902105.1 uncultured Actinomycetes bacterium | reverse complement strand
TCATATTTACAGGCCGTCCTGGTACAGCGGCCGACCTGGAAGGATTCGCAGAACCTGGACGGAGGAGGTTCAGAGGCGAGGGCTTGCTTCTGCTTGCCCCCCTGCCCCTTACCCTTCCCTCCGCCAGGCTGCTGCGCGAATCCCTTCCAGCCGCCTCCCTGGCCGCCCTGTCCCTTCCCCTTGCCGCCGCCCTTCAAATCCCCCCCCTTGGCCCCTCCCTTGAATCCCTTGGCAGCAGCCACAGAGACATTAAGAGCAGCCAACTGTTGAGTGATCATGGTGAGTTGGTCCGGCGGTAACGGTCCAGTTGGTCCCTGGCCGGGGTGAAGTGACGCTGCTAGCGCAGCACGCTCACGCTTGAGCGCTTTCTTCGTCTTGGTGAATCCATCGGCTGTGCTACCGAGTCCACCCAAGTCGGCTCCTGTGGCCGGAGTGCCGCGCACGGTGCGCGTGCCCTTACCTATACGATCGGCATCTTGGTCCCTCGATTTGTCCGCGTTGACTGTAGTCTTGAACTGCAGGAATCGTGCCACGAGGTTGTAGAGTACTCCATAATTTTGCTGGGTCAAGTCATCACTAGACATAAGCCAACTGGAGTATCCGAACTCGTAGAGCGTCGGGGTTCCCCCCAGACGCGCTACGCCCCGCAACTCAAGTTGCGACTTCAATTTATTGAACAACTGCGCTTCCACGAGGGCAATGATTGCCGGTTCGGTGCTGCCCTGCAGGCAGATTTGTTTTGCCTTCGATAGCCTGACCAAGAAACTGTCAAGGTCAGTCATGGGGTTAGCGGCGTCGAGCGAGAGCTTCGAAATCAGTTCCGTGTTACGGGCCTGTTCACCAGCGGCTGACCCCAACGGGGCAATACGATTATATACCATGCGAAGGAGCCAGAGCACGGAGAGTCCTCCGTCCCCCCTCTCCCTCCTCGCGGTTTCAAGCTCAACGCCCATGTCTATGTCATTCTGTAGTATGACTATACCCGCCACCTTTTCAGAAAGTGCTTCAAAAAGTCTGATGTCGGACGATTCCAAACACTCGTATCCTGGACGAGGCACGGCCATGAGGCTGTTGAACTGGGGCCCGTCTGTCGCATTGAATGCGAGGTTCAGCCAGTCAGCGGAGATCTGCGACCTCCCCGACTGACTAGCGACAGCGCTGTAGAGCATATTCTTCCAATTGCGGGCGAGTAGGGGGGAGCCGACGGGGACAGGGCCGCGAAGGATCACCTTCTCTCTCTCCTTCGGCCTTCCCCATCCGGCTCCGGGTGGAGGATCACCTCCACCCCCTCCATCAGGAGGCACCCCACCTCCGCCACCGCCTCCCCCACCCGGCGTCCCGCCCGGTGGGCCCCCACCCGACGGCCCGTCAGGTGGGCCCCCCCCGCCGCCACCGCTACCGCCACCACCCGGCGTCCCGCCCGGTGGTGGAGGCTTGCGTTTGCGACGTCCTCCCGACGTCCCGTCAGGAAGCCCCCCCGATGGTGGCGTATCATCCGCCGGGGGAGGGGGAGGAGGAGGAGGAGGTTTCACCGGCTCGTCCACTTCTGGATCGCCGGCTTCTTCCTCACTCTCCTCCTCTTCATCATAGTATCCGTCATCATCACCGCCGTCGTCGCCTCCGCCTCCGTCTCCGCCTCCGCCATCCATCGTGGCGTGGGTCGCGGTGACAACGCGTTCTCGAATAGTGTCGGTCGCGAGCAGCGACGTAGCTGCGGAACGAGGGCCGAAAGTAAGCGGTGCTTGCGGTGTTTGAACGAGTGGAACAACCTTGGCCGGCGGCGCGGCAACCTGCGGTGGATGCTCTGCCTGCTGCTGTTGTCTTAGCGCAAAAAGCTGCTCACTGCGTTCTGCCTGTCGATTTTGCTGTTCTGCTTGAGCAGCGTAACAACGGGAGAAGTGCTCTGATTGATGTTCTGCTTGTTCCGTCAATCTGCCAAACGCCATGTTAGCTTGTGTGAGAAACGTGCCCAGTTCGCTGGTGACATGAGTATCGTGAAGTCTCATTGCCACAGCGATTTGCCTAGTCAACTGATCTCTCGAATCTGTGCACATCGTGGACAAGTCAGTTCGATTCTTCTCAGAATTAGCTATAACGGTTTTCATTTCTGCCAAGAACCCGCCATCGCGAGTCTGAGCTTGCTCTGCTGCCGTTGTAATCTGAGTTTGCATTGACAGCATGTTGCTGTGAGTGCTCTGGAGCATGTTGCTCAGCTCTAGCCTCAACGCTGCCATCTGTTGTTGTAGCTGCTGCGTGCTCCCATGTTGTGCGGCTGCGGCTTGTAGTTGCTCGCTGC
>CALGTP010000119.1 GCA_937902105.1 uncultured Actinomycetes bacterium | reverse complement strand
TCTTGAACTGTGCTCCCCTAGAGCTCACGTGAAAAGACTCTGCCTGACTTGGGGGAAAAATAGGACGACCAGTTAACAAGGCCTCACACTTTGGCCTGCAAATCCCAAAGGATTTTGGACCCTAAGGTTAAGACCAGATAAAACCTGGCCGCGAAAACCGGCCACCAAACAACCTCACTGGTCCACCCTATATTTCCCCCTAACCTTCTGTGGAGGAACTTCCTTCCGATGAGGAGGAACCGGATCCCTCTACGAATCCGTCCCCCCCTTCGTTGCCTGGGAACGAACCCAGCCTCCAGCACTGCCTACAAAAGTCATCCCATTTCTCCTCATGGATGCTATTCATAAACAGAAAATTCCGCACATCTCTACCTGGAGTGCGATGGCAGCCGCCCATGCGATGGAGACGCGCAAACCTCTTCTTGAGCGTGAAGGAGACATAGAACTCCTTCAGTGGTTCCTCTTCCTCAAGAACCACGCTGCCTGGACCGAATCCGTCGAGTTCCGAATCGTCCTCCTCCTCCAGGCTAACCAAGCTGGCAGGCCCCTTCTCAAAGGGGGTGACGACCGACAAGGCAAGCAGCTGCACCGTGACGTCCCTCTCGCTGACACTCCTTTTCAGGAGGAACGCACGCAGCTCGAGCTTGCCGAGATCCTCGTCGATCCCGCCTGGATCCTTCCTGCAAGCTTCCGCGATGACACCTTGGACCCGGTGAACAACTTGCTTCGCGGCCCGGTTGTAATCATCCGACTGCTCCGGCATCCATCTGCCGAGATAATCACCTTCCGCCTTCGAAATCCCGAACAGTGCTGCCATCGAACGCGCCCAGTTGCGATCCCCGTGCTCCGAAAAATGAAGGACCGACTGCTTCGTCACAAACATTTGCTCCGGACCCTGCACCCAGCAACCGCCCACGAACAGGACCGTTCGAAGATCCAAAAGCAACGCGCGCCCAATGGACGAAGCCGCTGCCCAATCCACTGGCTTCTGGATCGCGCCGCCAAGGTCCTCCGTGGGGAAGGGCATGAAGTAATCACGCTTGAAATTCATCCCTTCCTCCTGCCAGATCTCAAAGCCAGTCCTTAGCCAAGGAACACCAGTGATCGAAGCCTGCGTCGATACAAAGAACGACAGCCAGCGAATCTTCCTTCCTGGACCCGAAGTCTTCGTTCTCTCAAGCTGGGCCTCCAAACCACTGGCCGTGAGAACCATCAGCTCCGGTCGGATCCCTAAGGTATCGTCGAACCGAAGTGACGCCCAGATCTTGACCAGCCGGAGCCAAGCAACACCTCTGCAGTAGCGCGGCTTGGAGACATCAACAACATACAGTTCCAACGCCATAACCATGCCGAGCAAAATCATCGCCGCCTTCTTCGTCGGCTCCGCACCCTTGGACAAAGCAACAGTGAGGTACTCAACCGTCGAGACCACTAAGCCGTCCATCGACAACCTGGCGCCCAAGGGTACACCGCCCGCCTTCTCGATGAAGCTCAGGGCACCCACGATCGAAGCCGGCACAGTGCGCGCACACGGCTCCTCGGACCTGTCGTGCAGGTAGTCAACAACGTCGCTCGCCGAGGTGGGCCAACCAAAGCCCCCAACGCGCAGAAACCAAGACTCGGCCTTGGTCCACTCGCGGATCCGCTTCCGAATAGTCCGAGCCCGAGCCTTGCCAGTGCAGCCCAACAACGCTCTGTCCGGATTGATCGAGCAGTCGGCCCGCGCAACGACCGGAAGCTCAGCCCTGCGAATCAGAGCAATAACTTCCTTGACCAACAAAATGCGCTGCGTCTCCTCCACGGCCGACCTCTCCTGCGGATCGGCGACTGCAAGTAGAGCCTGCAACTTGTTACGCCAGCTTGCTGCCGGCGCCCCCGCGGCTCGGACCGGTGTCACGCACGCAGCCACGGCCATCGCCTGTGAAGCACAAGCACGAGCAAGCTCCGCCTGCACAACTGCAAGCGTCTGTAAAGATGGAAGAGTAGCCGCCCTGCGTCTCCTCTTGGTGTCGGCTGGCCCGCCGGCAGAGCTTCGAAGCTCCAGGAGAACCTCTGAGAAGAGGACCCTGCCAAGTGAGCCCGCAGGGTCGAGCTGATCCATCAATACTTCAAGATCATTGCCTTCCCCAAACAGCACAGCCAGCTCATCGTACGAACTGGCCGTGATCCCAACAGCCCCAAGGCCGGCCACTGCGCAGGCTGGAAGCTGTGCCCAGGCCGCAAGTACGCGACCACACGAGGTCGGCGCCCCAGCACCTGAGGATGAAGCCGCCATGCAACTCAAAGGGGTGGGGCGCTCCCTAGGCAAACAAACTTGGGGAAGTTAATGACTTGAGCCGTAGGGTTACGGGGGGTTAGGTTTATTACTCTAGCTGAATAACTTCATAACGCGTAACAAACCATAACATGTTTACCCACCCCCACCCACAAACATCCACCTATTAACCACTGCACTCAAGAGCGTGTTTTTGGCATGGATGCATGCAAAACTCCGTCAGTAACCTAAATGCTTGGGGCTCGCACTTGCGACCCCGAGGTGACAGTGCTAAAACACGTGCCACCTCACCCCATTACGGAGTTTTAAATCAAGAATGTCTGCCCCCCCTTTGCCGGGGCGAGGAGTGGCGGGAGGCAAACAAACTTGGGGAAGTTAATGACTTGAGCCGTAGGGTTACGG
Source organism: uncultured Actinomycetes bacterium (assembly GCA_937902105.1). Lineage (GTDB taxonomy): Bacteria > Actinomycetota > Acidimicrobiia > Acidimicrobiales > Ilumatobacteraceae > Casp-actino8. Next base: position 2,724 of record CALGTP010000119.1, on the reverse strand, counting down.
GGGGTTAGGTTTATTACTCTAGCTGAATAACTTCATAACGCGTAACAAACCATAACATGTTTACCCACCCCCACCCACAAACATCCACCTATTAACCACTGCACTCAAGAGCGTGTTTTTGGCATGGATGCATGCAAAACTCCGTCAGTAACCTAAATGCTTGGGGCTCGCACTTGCGACCCCGAGGTGACAGTGCTAAAACACGTGCCACCTCACCCCTACCCCTTGGGCAACGTGGGTAAGCACCGGAGCCTCGCATTCCTATGTGGGGGGGGGCCCATCCCGTACATTCCTATACCCATGGCTCCCTTTCTTTAAAAGAAACTTTGGACTTCTTGGCACTAGACTTGCCAAGGTCCGAAAGTGAACGCTCTACCTTTCCTACCCTAAGCACTTCATACAGCGAACGTCCAGCCGCCAGCATGTCTGGCAAAACTATCCAGGGGTGAGCGCCAACGTTGACGTGTACGCGCCTTGCTGCGTCGAAACCACGATAATCCGCATTGGACAGCGCATCAGCCTCCAAGTTTTGAAGACGAGGTGCCCAATTCAAATTGAGCATCTGTCCGCGCTGTAGCAGTTGTGCGGCCAGTTCCATCAACACTGCCACCAGCGGATACTTCGTCGTCATAAGCCTGGACACCACAGCCTTGTTGCCAAGGTTATCTGTGGTGCCCGAGATGGTCAAGCTGCCCGCCCTGGCATCTTCCACCTCCGGCGGGAAAGCCACCACGCAGCACAGCGTTGCCAGGAGCTCCAAGGCTGCGATGACCCGAAAAGGCTCACCCGATTCAAAAACCCAAGGGGCATTGAACCGAGTGAGGGTCTCCGAAAACCACCTGGCAGTGGTCGTGTCACCGGCTGGGCCAAGCTCCCATCCACCAATGCGCACCTCCTCCCCTTCAGCCTTCGCGTCTGCCCGGAAGGACTCGGGGACCCAGTCGGCCCCATTACCGCAAGGCAGCGATCTGAAGCCCTCCCTGAGCATCCTTCTGAGGAACAGGACAATCAGACGCACCATGGCCGGCAAGGGCAGCACTGCGTGCCTGGGAACCGCCGAGGCCCAAGCGTACAAGGGGCCAAGAAACGGTTTCAAGAGGTCCACTGCGTTCAACGCGAACCCCCATCGGCCCAGCACAGAAGCAAAGTCTCCCATGTGGACCGACCCTTCGGTGAGGATCCGATCGGCCCACCTCATCAGCCAGGCTGCCCGCGGCTCGCTGATGCCAACCAGGCGAAGGTTCAAGTCGGCCCAGTAACCGACCCAGTCCAGCGTGAGCCCGCCGCGGAACTTCCTCCATGCCAAGGGCACGCCCATGACCTCGAGGAAGAAGACCGCCAGCAAGATGTCCTCGTGCGCAGAGCCCCCACTGGCAGCCCACGCGTAGTCGTCTGAGTATAGCAATTGGAACAACCAATTCCTAAACATCAAGGACATCACGGCTCTGCTCAGCCCTGCCGCCTCACGAGCCCAATGGTAGCCCGCAGACCCCACGCCAAACGTTCCGACCTCGTTGAGCCAGATTTTGCCTGGTCTGAGCTGACAGGCTTGAAGCCCCCACTCACTCCTCATCACACGTGGGATGCGATGAGCCCTGGAGACGTCGCCCGTGAGGCCAAAGACCACGCCTAGGCCCACCGAGAGCTGGTTCACCTTCTTCAGCTCGCCCGAGCCCGGGTACCTGTGCTGGTCCCTGGCTCTGAGGCGTGGGTTGACCTTCACGTCGTGTGTCCCGTCATGGATCACACGAAAGGTGGAGTCGCCCTTGTCGATGGCCCCAATGGCAGCAATCAAGAGGTCACCTCCATACTCCTCCCTTGCCGCGGCCTCGTCAACCTCCCTCATGGCACCAAGGCGCTCCTCCTCCCTGAACTGCACCTCAATCTGGCTGAGCTGGCCCTTTGCGGAGGAGTAGTTCTCCTTGTCATGAGGAGCCTCCGCCTGATCATCGTACTTCCTCCACCGCGTTCGTCGACTGAACACGGCCGGCACACGCGGCAGCCTCCCCTTGATGCCGATAGTCACACCACTGGCGAACGACACAGAGGAGGTGTAGAAAACCCGGAAGTCCGGATCGCCAACCAGACGAAGGTGCTCCTCAACTGCCTTCAGGAGGATGGGCTGACCAGGCGGAGGAGAGAGGCTGGCCAGCGTGGATCCAAACTCCTTCATCTTGAGCAGCCAGTGCAGCCTGGCCCGGAGCACGAGCCGCTCAGGGAACGGAGAATCCTTGAAGTGGCCACAGGCCAGTCCGTAGAGAACCTTCCGGACATCCAGAGACTCCGCCATCATCCTCAAGAGGCCCGTCCGTACCTCCCAGGCGAAGCCAGTGTCGTCTGTGCCTCGCCTCTCCGGAGGCCATCTGCCCGGACTGCAGATCCCAGCTCCATCCTCAAATGGCCTCTCCTTCCCATTCGCTTGGATGGTGAGCTGGCGACCAAACCCCAAGAGGCCGGCGCCAAACAGGGGCTTGGGAACACCATCCTCGTCCAGCTCGGAGTCCGGCTCGTTGTCGGCCTCGTTGTCGGCCTCCACCTCCAGCCTGGACTTCAGAATCGCCCCAGCCACCGGAGCGGTGACCTTCGGCAGAAGGTCAACCCTGATGAGGAAGTCCTCAAAGAGCAGCTGAGCCAAACCCTGGCACATTGCCGGCGGGTACGCAGCTGAAGGACCTGTCCTGAAGCCGCCTCTGCCATCCCCACCGATCAGAGGCGCATGGTTAT
>CALGTP010000118.1 GCA_937902105.1 uncultured Actinomycetes bacterium | reverse complement strand
AATGCTCCGAGGGAGCAAGCCATCCTTCAGCCTTGGATAGGGAAAAGGGCCAACCTATCAACTCGACTGGCTCATCCTACTGGCCAATAGCAGCCACAAATGAGAGAGAGAGAGAGAGATATCACTGTGCACTTACCCTACAGCGCATTAGTATGGGAATGCTTGCCTGTGCCTTGACCGGCAAGCTGGGATTGGCCAGAGCTCTGACCCTTTCGACTTGTGTTTCGGAACAAAAGAAACAACAAACAAACCAACAAACAAACACACACACAAACAACAAACAAACAAACAAACAGACAAGCAGCAGACAGGCAAACAAACAGACAAAACAGAACACCACAGCACAGCACAAACAAAAACAACAAAACCAAATTGATTACACGCGGCAGTGCTCCTTGACTTTCGAAATCCAAGCAGTCCTTGCTGCTGGGTTGTCTTGCCACAAGTTGGCTAGTTGTGCAAGAGAGCCGGCTGCCTCTACTGCGTGTTTGTGCGTCGCACAAGACCATAACATACGTGGTCTTCCGCGCTTCTTCGGGCCCTGTGGCCTCCTGGGTTCTAGAGTTCCAACTTCGAAAACACTACTCCTAAGGACGTCTGAATCACTACGGACAGCTAGAGCTCCCATGAATAACAACTGCCTTTCCAAAACAATCTTGCTCAAAGGCCTGCTGCTTGACTGCTGCAAAACAATTTGATTACTCACCCCACTGTAGAAAGACGGGGGGATCTTGAGAACTCGACGCAAACACTTTGTGTGAAAAGCGTCCATCTTCCGTTGTTCGGCAACATTGAACCACAAAGACGGGAGATTGCACAGAAGTTTGCTCACCACGCAGGCTTGGTAGATTTGCAGCTTGCGCTCCTTTCTGATATTGGCATGCCCCCATACCCGCCTTAGCTTGTCAAACGAGCCTCTCGCTTCGCCAAGTCTCCGGCTGAGTTCTGAGCCAGATGAGCCCGAGGCACACAGTAGGCTCCCCAGATACGTCATGCTCTCTTTCTGTTTGACGTGGTCACCGGCCGGCGTCGGGATTAAACACACACAGTTGATCGGGATAATTTCTAGTTTCTTCCAGTTGAAGGCGAGACCGTAGTTGTTGCCGGCTGCTGCTACACACTGCATGTACTGCTCCACGACTTGGGCGTCAACGTCGATGAGGAGGGTGTCGTCTGCGTACAAGATCTCGTTCACCGCAACCTCAGTTGAAAGCTTCACACCGCTTTGCTCCAGCATTTGTTTAGCATCTTTGATCAGCACTGTCATCAGCATTCCGAATAGGAACGGTGAGAGAGGGCAGCCCTGACATATACCGAAGTGTTGTGGTCGGCTTGCCGACTCCGTTCCGGCATCGGATACGTAGAAACACCGATCTGTATATATGGCGCCCACGACCTTCAAGAGCTTCTCTGGCACCCCAAACCGATCCAGTGCCTTCAGCAACCCCTCAGGTGAGATGCTGTCGAACGCCTTTGCCCAGTCCAGGGCAAGCAGAACCAGCTTCCGGTCTTTGAGGGCGACTGCGTTCTCGATGATTCTGCGTGCGAGGAAGACTGCATCAAACGTACTCCGTTTGGAACAGAAGCCGAACTGCGTATGCCATACTCGGCCCTCCGCTCCTGCATCCTTCAAGCGTTTTAGCAGGATGTTGGCCAGCAGCTTGTAGCCAATCGGTAGGAGGGATATTGGGCGATAGTTGCCGCAGTCCGCAACATCACCTTTCTTGAATATGGCAGCCACCCGCGCTTTGTGCCAAGCTTCCGGGATACAGCCGTCAGCCCAACATTTCTTACAGAGTTCAGTTGCCCATCGATTGGCAGCAGTGCCCTTCACGCAGATTGCCTTCCAAAATTCCGGTGGTAGGTCATCGTGTCCGCATGCCTTTCCCCACTTCAGTTTGCGCGCCGCTGCTTCCACCTCCTCTTCCTCAATTGCTGCGAGGTCTACTGGCAGGGTATTTCCTAGACTCGTGTTGCTCACCATGCATGTTGTTGGCCGCACAGCCCACTGAACAAGTTCCAAGTATTCGGCTAGAGTGTCTGCTCGCTCCTCACTGCTTACTAACTCGCCGTGTATGTTCTGCAGACGCCCTTGCTTGTGCGCGGTTCCTTTTCGGAGCTTTTTGACTTGATCCCATGAACCACTTTGCAGCGCATCATCTAGCCACTTTCTCCGATCTAGCTTTGCAGAATGCCTGATTTGTTTGTGAAGTCGCTTCTCCAATTCAAAGTTCCCTTGCTCGCGGGCGTCTGATCGTGCATCTAGAAGGCCCAGTGTGGTGGTACTGATCCATGGCTGTCTTGCTACTGCCCTGGCTGTCGGCAGTGTCTCCCGAGCTGCCTGGAGCATGCTGTTGGAAATTGTTGTGCAGAGTTGGTTTTCATCGGTCTCTGCTGATAGACTATCTATGTGCAGCTCGATGTTTGATTCAAATGCCTGGCGGAACGCGATCGCTATTTGCTCATCCCGCAGGCTGGCCGTGCGAAGAGCAGGAGGTGTCCTTTCGAGCGGCCCCTTCAAAACAGTAAGTTGCAAGCTTGCTATTACGACGAAGTGATGTGAAGCCAGCGCCTTCAGTTTGTCACTGCGCACGCGTGTAACATTTGATGTCCAGGATTGGGGGGCTAGCAAAAAGTCAATCTGTCCGAAATGTTGAAAAATAGGTGGGTCCCCCGGCTGCGAGCCCACATTGTAGCAGGTAGCTTGCGATTTTGGCGGCTCGTTGAATAGCGTGTTGGTCACCATCAGCGAGTTAGCAATGCAAAGTTCCACAAGCAGCGCCCGATTCGATTCAGCATTATGGCGCGCACGCGGGTTGCCGAATACACATGGACCTATGATGTCCTCTTCGCCTGGCATCCTGTGGTGTAGCCTCGCGTTGAAATCGCCAAAACCCAGCTTGGGGCCATGAGCACTCACTGTCTGGATAAAGCTGCCGAGGTCTGAGTAGAATGATGCCCTCTCATCGGGAGGCTTCCCGTTGTGCGGTGCATAGATTGAGAACACCGGCACCTTGCCACCAGGGACCCGGAGTTTCAGGCAAGCCATCCTCGATGTCTTCTGCAGGAATCCGATGATGCATCGTCTGAATGCCGGTGCGACTATAAACCCCACACCCGCTGTATCGCAGTCGTTGTCAGACGATGTACTTGAAAGAATTATGAGAAAGCCTTCTTCCGTCACAAAATAATCTGAATTGTATCGAGGCGTTTCCTGCACACACATAATGCCTACGC
>CALGTP010000117.1 GCA_937902105.1 uncultured Actinomycetes bacterium | reverse complement strand
CATCCCATGTGAAGACCGACTGGATCACTCGTGACCATCAGGCGCGCCGTGCTATTGAGCAGGTGCATCGTGATGAAAACTCATTGACAGCAAGTGCTGTGAGTCGCCAGTTAATTAATGCTTTAGATCCAGGCACCAACCTTGTGCTGTCATCGTCAATGCCCATTCGCGATATGGAATGGTTTGGCGGAGATTGCTCTCATGTGCGTGTCTTTTCAAATCGCGGAGCAAATGGAATCGACGGTGTTCTGGCGACTGCGATTGGAGTTGCCGTGGCAACTGGGCGTCCCACAGCGGTGCTGATTGGTGATGTCGCTTTTGTGCACGACTCGTCAAGTTTGATAGCTCTCAAAAGACGCGATCTCAACCTCAAAATTCTCGTCACCGATAATGATGGGGGAGGGATATTCCATTATCTCCCACAGGCAACATTGATTGCTCCTGATGTGTTCGAAACGCTTTTCGGCACCCCCCATGACACGAACATCGCGCAACTTGCACAAGCGCACGGTTTGCCTACCTTTGCGGTGTCATCTTCAGCTGAACTAGAGGTAGCGCTATCCACCCCTGGCTGCGCTGTGATAGTCGTCAAGACCGATCGTCACAATGAGGTGCAACATCATCGTCTGCTGCATGAGGCGGTACACAGCGCACTTTCGCTGTGAGCGAATTTTACGGTCGTACGATGGCCGACAACATGGCCTGAAATTTGGCTTGAGTTTCTGCCAACTCGGCATCGGGATCTGAAGCTGCGACGATTCCTCCGCCGGCAATCAGCCGAGCAGTGAGGCGGTCATCGGAGAGTTCAGCGCATCGAATAGCCACGGCCCATGTTCCATTTCCTAAGCCGTCAACCCAACCAACAGCGCCTCCATATGGTCCACGATCAAGTTCTTCCGCTTCGGCGATGAGAGCCAAGGCAGCGTCACGCGGATGGCCGCCTAGTGCTGGTGTCGGGCTCAGGGTCCGCACAATCTCCATCACGCTGGGGCGGACTGCACTCAGATGACCCTCAATGAGCGTGCCGAGATGCTGCACATTGGCAACTTGTAGGACGGATGGTTCGGGTTCCCAGTCAAGGTATGAACACCATGGCAACAACATTTCATGAATGACATCAATGACCACTCGGTGTTCAACTTGATCTTTCATACTGGCGATGAGTTTGCGTGCTAGTTCATCGTCGGTCTTTGGATCACCTGTACGAGGGGTTGTACCTGCCAAGGGATGAGAACGAATGCGATCGCCCTTGATCTCGACAAGCAGTTCGGGGGATGCGCCGATGAAGCCGTTGATTGAATAGCGGTAGCTACGGGCAAAGGTGGCGCGTAGTCGAAGAAGAACCGCATGGACGTCAATAGGAATTGAGCTAGTGACGCGAATTTCTCGTGCGATTACTGCCTTGGTGATCGCACCAGAACGAACGGCATCGCGAGCGGCAAGCACAGCCTTCTTGTAGGTCTCAATAGGTGTGATTGGTTGCACATTGAATGTTGACGGTTTGGGCTGTGAGGCAAGCGCAGGAGAAATTGTTGGTGACGCATCATCAATAGTCGTGATCCAACAGTTCCCTGCTTCGTCCTTACCGACAACCTTGCGCGGAATAACTAATGTCGCTGGCGCCATTCTTTGAAATGCAATATTGCCAATGGCGATCGGCCCGACATCGAGCGAAGTTTGGTTGTCATGGTCAATAGTGCGGAGAAAATCAGCCGCTGTATCTGCGGAAATAATGTGTGCGATTCCTTGACCAGCGAAACCAACACCATCGCGGACAAACAGATAACCATCTCCGCCGGCGACATCGTTGAGATCAACTGCTGCATCAAAGAGTTGCGTTGTTGCTCTCATCACTCATTGGATCAATCTCTAGTGGCGAGCATCAACTGAGTGAGTCCACCGGATAGCTGTTGATGAGTGGCATCGGTGAAACCAGCATTACGAAGAGCGCTGAGCATCTCGTCACGCGGTGGCAGATAGGCCACGCTTTTTGGAAGATAGCGATAAGCCGCTGGATCAGAGAGCCAGCCACCGATTTTCGGAACAACCTTTCCGAAATAAATTCCGTTACCGAATCGAATCAATCTATTTCGCGGTACACCAACATCGAGTAGAGCGATCCGACCACCAGGTCTGACGACACGCGCTAATTCTTGAAAAAAAGCGGGCAGGTCAAGCAGGTTGCGTAAGGCGAAGCCACACGTCGCCCCGTCCACGCTGTGATCGCCGACAGGAAGATTCAAAATGTCCGCTTGGGATCGCGGTGATCCGGAACGATCGGCAGCCAACATGCCGAATGAGAGATCCATGGAGAGAGGGCGTAAACCCGCTTTACGGAGGTCGACGCATAGATCTCCTGTGCCACTTGCGAGATCAAGAACAGTACTTCCCGTTGGCAAGTTCAATAAGCGCACAGTCCGCTTGCGCCAACGGACATCTAGGCGAAAGGTCATAATCCGATTCACTAAGTCATAGCGCGGAGCAATTGCATCAAACATTTCTCTAACGGCCTGCACCTTGGCAGCGCCCGTAGGTAACTCGGCGGTATCCCAGGATTGACCAAGAACTTCTGAGGGAGCGCCTTGTTGATTGTCGTTCACTTCATCAGACTAAACCTGTACGACCCCGATGGCGATTTCGGACTCGTAGATATTCGTCACCATCAGGCATAATGATCACTATTGAAAAGTGAGCAATATTGCTTGAGGGGGACGAAATGATTGATTTCACATTGGCGCCAGAACACGAAGAGATTCGGGCCAGAGTCCACAAGTTCGTTGAGGAGCAGATCAAGCCATCTCTCGAGCCTTTTGGTCATCGCGAGGAAATGGACAGCGAGACCCACAAGAAATATGTCACCGAACTCATCAAGTTACGCAAGAAGGCCGTTGAGGAAGGGTTGTGGTTGCCACATATGCCCAAAGAGTGGGGCGGTATGGGCTTGGGTCACGTGGCCTTAGCGATGGTGCAGTCAGAAGTCGCTAAAACTCGCGTCGGTCCTTGGGTCTTGAACTGCGCAGCCCCAGATGAGGGCAATATGCACACGCTTGTGCACTGGGGTACCCCTGAGCAAAAAGAAAAGTATCTCAAGCCGTTATGCGCGGGAGTGTCCTCATCATGCTTCGCTATGACCGAGCCAGAAGTAGCTGGATCAGATCCAACACTGATTCAGACGACGGCGATTAAAGATGGCGATGAATGGATCATCAATGGGCACAAGTGGTTTATTTCAGGTGC
>CALGTP010000116.1 GCA_937902105.1 uncultured Actinomycetes bacterium | reverse complement strand
AAGCTCATGGGTGCAACCTATTAGCGCTGAACATAAAACAACAAACCAAATACATTATCTTTAAAAAAGTGGTCGATTTGATCCCGTGGTACCTCGGTGCAGAAAATTCGAAATATAATGCAATGCGCTATCAGAGTTGACATCAGCCTCTGTAGTCATAAGAGAGCAAAGTGCCTCCATAGCTTGAGCAGCTGGTGACACAGACATGTTTGTCATGATAACCAAAGGCAGCTTAGACAAATCATTGCTGTGCCAATCTTCATCTCGTTGCCATGCGAAGAAATGGTACATGATTGTTTCTAATGGCCATAGCACAGTTGTTGACATCGCGAGACTGTAAATGGCGTCTGAGACCCCAGCCATCCAGTTCCAGGCTTTATTGGATCTCACAGTCCTGGTTTTGAAGTGCAAATCTGTAGCATCATTAGTTGTTGTTGCAAGGGCCACCATATCACGTGCCAACTCAGGTGCAGGCGTGCGTCGCTTCGCACGTGCATGCTGGAATAAAGACGCCCAGGCTCTTTCGAGCAAGCTGTGAAAGCCAAGTGCTAGCCTCTTTAAGTAGCTCTTGCAAGAAACAGGATTAATACCTTTAGTAACACACTAGAACCAAATGATGGCACAAACAATTCAAATAAGGCCCTTAGTGTAAGGTCGTATTAGGAGCTTTATGGTCCAAATGCTGCTAAATTCACAAATAAAATCTTGAAGCCAAACCGCAGGATGTCCACTCATTAAGTGCGGGCGTAATTGGCCTCCGTCTGAAAATTACTGCCTTACATGGCTTGTGCGGGCGCTATAACTTTATATCGTAGCATTCACGTAAAGTAGTGCAGGCCTCATCCCAAGCACACAAGCCATAAACCGAGGCTAACTCAACATATGCAAAGCTAAGGCTCGTGCACAGCAACCCATATTTTTAAAATACTTTCATGCCTGGCTAATGTTGGTGCCCCAAGAAAATTAACACAACAAAACACCCAGCCCTCTTAACAACAACCTAACAAAATTAAAACAACCCAGGAAACTTATTGTTGCAACATCCGAGTTTACAGTGATGATATATCGTATCACCGCTGAACGGCCCTGTGTCTAGATCTAGCAAAAAGTCTGCGGCTTTTGTTCGTCGCGTATACGACAAGGAGTCGGCAGCGTCGTCATCTGCTTCATCATATCGTAGAAAAGTAGCCATCAACAAACACTTGTTTTGTCTGCGCACAGCTGGATCCTTCCTCGTATGAGCAACAGATGATTGACACAGCTATGTTTTCTAATGGTCGTAGGACACCATACATAACCAACACGTTCTGAACTATGCATAATGCAACGATCTTGTAAGTCACAACTAAGTTCATGGCGGCCCATACACGATCTCTACATTCTCCTCCACAATCTTTCTAGCATGCCACAGAAGATCAAAATATGTCGCTCCATTAGAAAGGATGCCACTCGTGCAAAACCTTATTCGGAAATACAGCAATGCATCCAAAAACTGTGAGAGCAAAATGTATATAACCATGCACCGAGTCAATGACATAAACAAACTGCAGATAGGTAGACTAAGCAATCAGCATAGGGGTGATGAAGTTGAGACCTTTAAAAATAGGTTCGCTAACATGGTTAAGCTCATGCCTTACAACTCGTACCGGTAGCCTAGAAACATGGTTGTGGTCGTGCCTCACAATGCGTACCGGAAACCTAGAAGCTACAGCGCAACAAGCACAATGAAAATATAAGGCGCTCTGTAGTTTTCATTGTTTTGATAATGGTGTTTATGTTTGAGCTTGAGATTCTATGTCTGCTGAATCTCAAGCAAAATCGTGAACCTAAATGTCAAAGCACTGCCCTAATACAACTCCAACATACTGGTCACAAAGCTTGTGGATCAGCCAAGCGTTTGCCGCGAATTTCCGGAATAGCCATCGTACCCAACGATTGTTGGAACCTGTTTAAACACACTTGTTTAATAAATTGAGGTTGTGTTGGGGTACGTGTGTTCTTCTCATAGACTCATAACCTACATATTCTCGAATAGAAAAAAAAACAAAACGAGCGCCTGCGTCATCGCTCATCAAAGTCAATATAAACCGCTTGCAGTATAACGGCCATCCTGCAATGCATCATCCCCCCCCCCCGAAAAAACAAGAAGTTTGTGACACTACCAAAAAAACAAGTTATCATAACCCAAAGCCCTATGAAACTCAGTCCTTCCAAAGGCACAGGCTGCTTCGAGCGAATGCCGCCATTTAGACATTCGGCAGTAGTGCCCAGAAGAACCGCAGGAGGAATGACCACTGGAAAATGCCTTAGTCGATGCTGAGATTGTCGATGCAGATCCGCATGTTTGCATCAGTAAACAAATCCAGCCACAAACATCTATACAATTTGGTTTTGCTAAGAAATCCGCTGGTGATAGCAATCCGAAGGCTTCCACTTCACAAATAAGTCGGTGCGCTGAACCTTCGTCTAGCTGTTCTGCATCAGCTCATTGCTCAAACAACTATATAATACACCTATAAATAAAAATTAAACATATAGGCAACATGATGCTTAAAGGAGCCGCGAATGAGTACAACTAAGAACTGGGCAAGGACCGGAAATGTCCCTTCGACTTCCATGAGATTTCGTCTTATTTCTGCTTTCTGCG
>CALGTP010000115.1:2500-4241 GCA_937902105.1 uncultured Actinomycetes bacterium | reverse complement strand
CACAAGCGGTGGAGCATGTGGCTTAATTCGATGCAACGCGAAGAACCTTACCTAGGTTTGACATGGACGTGGTACCCGGGGCGAAAGCTTTGGGGACCCGCAAGGGAGCGTTCACAGGTGCTGCATGGCTGTCGTCAGCTCGTGTCGTGAGATGTTCGGTTAAGTCCGGCAACGAGCGCAACCCTCGCCTCCAGTTACCAGCGAGTAAAGTCGGGGACTCTGGAGGGACTAACCCGTTAGGGTGGGAAGGTGGGGATGACGTCAAGTCAGTATGGCCCTTACATCTAGGGCTGCACACGTGCTACAATGCCTGGTACAAAAGGAACCAATACCGCGAGGTGGAGGAAATCCCTAAAGCCAGGCCCAGTTCAGATTGGAGTCTGCAACTCGACTCCATGAAGCCGGAATCGCTAGTAATGGTAGATCAGCTACGCTACCGTGAATACGTTCCCGGGCCTTGTACACACCGCCCGTCACATCATGAAAGCCGCTTCCGCCCGAAGTATCCGAGCCAACCGCAAGGGGGCAGGGTCCTAAGGCAGGGGTGGTGATTGGGATGAAGTCGTAACAAGGTAACCGTAGGGGAACCTGCGGTTGGATCACCTCCTTTCTATAGGAGAAATACAGATATGCCCACGGGTATAGGCTGTATATTGTTCGAATGTCCCGCAAGGGACACGACGAAGCGCTAGGCCGAAAAACAAACAAAAAATGAATTTTTAAAGAACCGGATTAACTTTCTGTTCTTTCCCAGGTATCTGATAGCAGCGACAGGATCCTTCACCGGATCTCCTGGCCGCCGACCTGTCCCTTAGGGGGCCGTAGCTCAGTTGGTAGAGCGCCTGCTTTGCAAGCAGGATGTCGTCGGTTCGACTCCGTCCGGCTCCACCACCTCAACGGTCGCGTAGCTCAGTTGGTTAGAGCACCGCCTTGATAAGGCGGGGGTCGATGGTTCAAGTCCATCCGCGACCACCATTGGGCTGCTTAATCTATCAGAAACCTGAACGGCTTTCCGTTCTTTGACAGTTTGCGCATAGTGGGATTACTACAATTGTAATACCATCGTGCCTAGAATACTTTGAGAACGGCGAAAGATTTTAAACCAATAGCAGAAAGTTACAAGCAACAGTGTGGATGCCTTGGCGACATCTGGCGAAGAAGGACGCGACAAGCTGCGATAAGCCCCGGGGAGCCGCAAATAGGCCGATCCGGGGATTTCCGAATGGGGAAACCCTGTCAGCAATGACAATCCTGCCCTGAATTCAATAGGGGCAGAGAAGCAAACCTGGAGAAGTGAAACATCTCAGTATCCAGAGGAAAAGAAAGCGAATGCGATTCCCTCAGTAGTGGCGAACGAAAGGGGAACAGCCCAAACCAAGAGGACTTGTCCTCCTGGGGTACGGGCCTCAATGTGAGACTGAAGAGGTTAGGCGAAGCGTTTGAATGACGCGTCACAGAGGGTGAAAACCCCGTAGCCAAAAACCCGATCAGCTCTAGAGGTACCCAGAGTAGCACCGGACACGTGAAACCCGGTGTGAATAAAACGCAGACCACTGCGTAAGGCTAAATACACGATGTCGACCGATAGTGAAGAGTACCGCGAGGGAAAGGTGAAAAGCACCCCTGTTAGGGGAGTGAAAAGTACCTGAAACCTGTTGCTTACAAGCGGTCGGAGCCCCCTCGTGGGGTGACGGCGTACCTTTTGCATAATGGGTCTGGGAGTTAACGTAAGGAGCCAGCC
>CALGTP010000114.1 GCA_937902105.1 uncultured Actinomycetes bacterium | reverse complement strand
GATACAAGCCCTCAAGGACCAAATAAGAAATGCCCCGAAATCGACGCCCCAGTCCTCCCTGGATGAAGTGGCTGCCCAACTTAGATTGGAACGGCATAAACTAGATGGCCTGCGCGCGCAAAAACGGAATCACAAGTTCCTCCACGCCACTGGGGCCGCCCAATCACAGGATCAGGACCCGAAGACTCCAAACCGATCTATGTGGGACTACCTGAAGCGATATAAAAACGATCATGTCCAGTCCTCCCTCCCCAAAGAAGTAAATGAAAACGCCTCCGATGACCCCCGCATCTGGAAGTTGGGCCCTCTTTCCCTAAACCCCCTGGCCTGGCACCAGTATCGCTTCGCCCTCAGTCACCCCCTCCAAGGACATAAGGAATCCCCATACGACGAGGCCGAAGCGAAAAGGGTAGGCACACTTGACATCCGGGGCCTCCTCGCGACTGCGCCGACCGACCCACTCTTCATTGACCCCTTCCATCTCAAGGAGACCCAGGACGCCATGCGGGCTCTAAACAAAGACAAAAGCCCGGGACCAGATGGCATTACCAATAGAATGCTGACAGGTGGAGGTGAGATCTTCACGGGGCTTCTACACGACTTTCTCAACTCGCTATGGCTCCATGAAATACAACCTAGGGCATGGGAGCTCTCCCTTATGCAACCAATATACAAAGGCGGGAATAAACTAAAAACAGACCCTGCTTCGTATAGGGGCATCTACCTAAGCAGTGCCCTGGCAAAACTCTTCGAGGGCATTTTACTATCCCGACTGACACAGTATACCGAGGTACACGAAACGCTCACCGCGAATCAGCTGGGCACGAGGCCAGGCCGTCAAACACATGACGCCATTTACTCCCTGCTCGCTATTATTCAACGCAACTGGACCTTAAGGGATTCTCCTACATATGTGGCGTTCCTAGACTACTCCACAGCTTACCCTAGTGTCCACAGGGGCCGCCTAGCAGTACTGCTGTACCAATTCAACATCGTGGGGAAGATGTGGCACCACCTTTGCAACCGTTTCCAAAGGGTTAAGCTGCGAGTTCTGCACCCAGGCATTGCCCCCCACCAGACAGTCCAGATCCTCCGTGGCCTGCCAGAGGGTAGCCGACTGAGCCCCACCCTCTTTGGACTCTTCGCTGCAGATTTGGTAAACCACCTGAAAAGGAAATTTCCCGGTGCCACAATCCTCCATCAGGGTCAGCACTTGTGGGTCGGTGGATTCCTATACGTCGATGATCTATGCCTTCTCTCCACCAGTGCAGATGAACTCCAACATATGCTACACGAATGCCAGACTTGGAGCGAAAAAGCGCGGATGCAGATCAATGCCCAGAAGTCCAAGGTCATGGCTTTTCACGAGACACCTGCACAAAAGCGGAAACGTAAGGAGCAGAAGAAACAAACGGGAGCGAGCCCTCAGCCGATGTTCCCCCCACCCTTCCACATTGTGTCAGCCTTCCCCTCCCATCGCCAATGCTCCCACCTTCTTGAGGAGGTCCAGGAATTTGACTACCTGGGGCTGCGATTGGACCCCAAGCTCAAAATGACGGCCGCCCTCCATAGGACTCAAGAAAAGGTTAACAAAAGCAACGCCCTGGTGTTTGCAGTATCCCACTCCCTGCGATATGATGACAGTTCTCACCGTCATAGACCCTCCATAAACGCTTTCCCCACCCAAACTCTAACCCTCTGGAAAGCTTGTGTACTGCCACACTTCCTCCAGAACCTGCGGTATCTTACGGAGAACCAAGTAGATAGCCTACAGGTCACCCTCAACTCATCATTGAAACGCACGCTACACGTGTATGGCCACCCAGTGGCCCTCTGCGCAGACATGGGCGTACCCCCCCTTCGACTGACCCAACAAGTGCAATTAGCGCAACTACGTTTTAGACTAACCCAAGTGCACAAAGACTCTATCCCCGGCACCCTCTACGAAATAACAATGCTCACACCCCAGTACCTCCCACCCCAAGCTATGGAGAGCCTAATGGAAAAGGCCCAGCACCACCTACACCCGCAGCCCGCACTGCACCCCCCCCAAGTCAATCAGGCCCTTCCGGAAAACAAAGAAAAATCATACAAAAGCTGGCTCAGGGTCCAGGCCAGTAACCTGTGGCGCCGCGAGCTCATGATCTTCAAACTACCCGCCCAGGCACCAGGAAGGCTTTCGGCATATGTACAGTACAACACCAAAGACCTCGAACGAGTTAACTTGTACAAACCGGCTCCCTATTTAAGCATTCATCATGGACACGCCCTGGACTTGATCAGACTCAGAGCGCAGGCATGGCCCCAGTATATCCCCACTCACCTACACTTCTCGGGCCGAAAAGCCCAACCGCAGTACCAACACAGATATTGCGGATACTGCCTCCAGCCAAGCGCCCTTGGGGATGAGACCCATATATTCCTTAAATGTCCGACAACCGCCAGCCTTGCAAGCGAAATCGTTGACCAGATCCATAAGAAACTCCGACTGTTTGACGTCCCACCCTGGTCATCCCTTACAGACATCCAACGGGTCAGCATCCTGCTTGGAAACCCCCCTCCCTCCCTCCTCAAGAAATACACAAAGGAGTGGATGCAGGAGTGTGTTCCT
>CALGTP010000113.1 GCA_937902105.1 uncultured Actinomycetes bacterium | reverse complement strand
GGCAGGCGGTCGCGGCTGCGCCGGGCGCCCCGCCGGGCGCCCACGTCTCCTTGCCTTTCCACGCCTTCCTTTACGCGTTTGGCACTCGCTGCAAAGTCTCTTCTTTACCCGCTGATCAGACTGCGGCTCGCGCCATCAACCCCTTTACGCTGCGGCTTCACGCTGCGTACTGGAGCCGAATGCTCTCTGAACTATGCGCCTCCGGGCTGGCTCCTCCCGGAGTAAATTATCTTACCACGGCCGAGCTTCACGATGTGATCGCCAGCCTCCCCGTGCAGAACCCGAACCTGCTGCTTATTACTGCAGCCGATTGGAACCCTGCGCCGGCGCTCACCGCGCCCGGTGCAGGTGCCGCCCAAGCCGCAGCTCGAGCACGCTTCGATGAAGTCTCTTTTCTGGCCGCAGCTTCCATACCCAGCCTAGAGATCACCACCGGCCCCCGTGCTCGTACTGCCCCGTGGGCGGCGATCACTTTGCTGGCCGGTGCTCTCGGTCCCGTCGGCCGGAACCCTCTTCGCTTCTCTGCCACCGCACCTTCCTTGATCGTGGCAGCAGAGATTCGTGGCACCAACGCTGCTCGAGACGCGGTGCTCGCATCGTCTCTCCGACAAGTGCTCACCAACTCGATCCTACCGCCTGCCTTCCGATCCCACTCTGCGGATCAGGCATCTGTTCTCGCGGAGCTGCAAGCTGGGTTGCGATACAGACTGTCGGAAGACGACAAGGCGGCGGTGGAAGAGGAGCGGATTTACTTCATCCGCCTTCGCTACCCCACGTTGGCGGCCGCCATTATCGACCTAGGGACGTGCGAAGGCCAGATTGCCGGCGCTCTTCGCATTCTTCAAAAGGCCATGCTACCTCCCCAATTGCACGAGGCTCGGCTAGCTGATACGCTTGAGCGGCTGGAGACCCAGCTAGCCAGCCGCCGCCCCACGATTAACACGGTGCTCGCTCAGGCCAACCCGACCGTGGACGACGTGACATCAGCCATCTTGGCGGAGAACGCTGTTATGTCTCAAGTCGGCTCTGGCGCAGTCAACAACGTCGTGGGAGGCGGCGCCCCTGGTGGGGGCACTGATGCAGACGGCATCGCAATTTCCAAGCAATCCTTCAAGGATGTCGAAGCTGCACTGGGGCGATTCGACCTGACCTCGGAGGCCGGCCAGCTTGATGGCATCGCCTCCATTCTCGTCCCAGGGGAGTGCGTGCTAGCCATTCGTATCCTACTGCATCCGGACTACAAGCGTTCGGACTCGGCGAGTGCACGGAATGCTACCTGCATTGCGATCAACGGGCTCAGGCCGCAACTGTTCAACTACTTTAACCGCACGTTGCGCATGATTACCTCCGGCCCTGCGCCCGTTCTACCAGGGCACATGACGAAATACTCGTTTGCCACGCCCATCGCACGAGAGGAGTCCAACTCGCTCCTCGCTCACTTCCTCCGCTTTGAGGTCGATCAGATGGACTTCTTTGAGCAGCCCCATGGCGCGGGTATCTGGACGGCGTGCGTCAATGTCAGTTCGGTGCGCGAAACCATCTCGAAGGTCAACTATTTTGTTCAGCTCAGCAACGTCGAGCGCATAAAAGGCTTCGTCAATGTCCTCCTGGTGTCCATTGGATTGCCTCAAGCGCTGCCGGTCGGGCAACCGGGCTACTCATGGCCTATGTTCGTGGATTTCTACATATCCAAGCTTAAACTCGCGGCCGGCCTCCCTCTGCTCCTCGACCAGTATGAGCACCTCGACGCCTGCGCCAACATTTTTCGGGGGGCCTTGACCGCCATTCGGCATCGGTTAACCACCCTCATCCGCGATCCCGATCCGTCCGCTCGCAACCTGCGCGTCCCCCTGCTCCCAGCGGATTGCGCCCCAATCGAGGGCTTAACCACTCTGGAAACGGAGATCGTGCGCAAGCGCCAAGCCCGCGGCGACATGGCGGGAGCCTTCAGACCGCATGAGGGCAAGCCTCCCACTGCGCTCTGGGAATCCCTAAAGCTGGACGACCCCTTCTACGTCGACCACTTGAAGGCGAGGGCGAAGGCGAAGACCCGTGTTGGCGACGCCTCGGATTCGCCCACGATCGGGGCCGATTCTTTCGAGACGGGTGCGGACGAGGCTGGTCTAGCCCCTGGCTCTCTTACCCAGTCGTATCGGTGGATGAACGGGTGTCTCATCATCAGCGCCATGTGCTGGGACGTGCCGCGCCTGGCTCAGCACCTCAAGGTCGCGGCCAGAGGGGCGAATGCCCCATGCTGGCCCTTCTTGCTCTCGGCATGCAAGCCGCACAACCGTATGGCGCGCTGCAACCAAGCGGGCAAGGCAGGCCACGAAGATGCCGCTTCAGCTTGCCACACCGTCCCCGACTTCGACCGCTCGGCTATGGCAGCGCTGTTCGCTACCCAGGCCACCCCCGAGCAGGTCGCCGGGCTCAACAAAGCTCCTGGCAAGGGCGGGGGCAAGGACGGCGGCAAAGGCGGCGG
Organism: uncultured Actinomycetes bacterium; assembly: GCA_937902105.1. Classification (GTDB taxonomy): domain Bacteria; phylum Actinomycetota; class Acidimicrobiia; order Acidimicrobiales; family Ilumatobacteraceae; genus Casp-actino8. Next base: position 2,302 of record CALGTP010000113.1, on the reverse strand, counting down.
CAAAGGCAAGGGCCGTGGCAGAGGCCGAGGCCGGGGTAGAGGCCGCGGCCAAGAAGACGCTACCGACTCCGCCCTTGCCCTCACCGCTGGCTCGTCATCGGGCGCTGCGAGCTCTTCCGGCGCCACGCTCGACGCCGTCATGGCGGAGGTCACTTCCCTAAAACGCCAACTTGCTGCATCGGACCAATCGGATGCCAAGCGGGCCGCGGGGGATCTCCTCCAGCTGCAGCATTTTGAGCAGCCGCCCCAGGTAGAGCCCCCTGGCGGCGGCATGCACTCTAGGCTCCAAAACTTTCGCCTCATCGCTGGTGATGTTGCTGACGACCTGGTCTTAACCCCCGATCTCGCCAGCCTCCTCCGCAAACTGCCCACCGCGCGCCGCAATCCTTTGAGCGCAACAAACCTACGTGAGCTCCCATCGCCCCTGAAAACGCTCGCAACGGCCGTCAGCGTAAAGGGGAAGTTCGTGGTGGACTGCGGCGGCCACGGCCAGTGTGGCCCCAACACTCTTGGGTACCTGCTCGGGCTCGTCGACCGTGCCACCGTCGATGGGCCTCAACTTCGCCATGCCGTGATCGAGCATGCTATGGCTCCGGCCCACCGCTCTCGCCTCACGCGCTTTCGCGACCGCAACAAGCGCCTGTATACTCTCGAAGGCCTCATCCTTCGCTGCCTAGCCGACGACTCGGGCGCCGGCTCCCTCACCCTCACCGTCGAAGAGTGGTGTCAGTCCATTGCCCAGCCAGCGTCCTGGACGGACCTCGCCTTCATGCAGGTCGCCGCCGACTGCTTCCGTGTGGCCATCTACATTCATACCGTCGATGACCTCAGTGCTGTCGGCAACCTAGGCGTCATCTTGCCCTGCAACCAGACGATCCCGGTTGCCCTCCTCGAGGTCGGCATGTGGATAGGGCGCCATTTGGTGGCGGTCATCACCGCCGACGGCACCGCAGGCAGCGCCTCGGCCCCCCCAAACCACGGCCGCGTCGTTCCGCCGAATCCGCCACTCAGCCTCGAAGAAGTCCGGAGTCTCATCCTCGATCCCACAAACGCCCCCACCATCCTTGTGGCCTGCGAATTCTCCGGTGCTCTTACTACAGCCCTCCAGGCGCGCGGATTCCGGACTCTTTCGTGCGATTTACGGCCCGCCCTCCATAGCTTTCCCCACTACCTTGGAGATGTTCGGGATGTTGTGGGCCTGCGGTTTTGGGAGCGAGCATACTTCTTCCCAAACTGCTTTCAGCACCTTCGAGGCGATGATCGTTGCTTGCACCTAAAGATCGATGATTGTCGCGCTTTCTGGGCAGCAGCCATGGTTCTCTGGTGCCTAGCTTGCCCACACGCAGGCGTGGTCATTGTCGAGCAACCGGACACCATAGTATACGACTACGTTGACGTCACCGGGTTTGCCACACTTTGTGAATTCCGCACCAGTCAGTACGGCGATCCTGCACAACATGACAAGTTCGTGCGCCTCGCCATCCGTAATGCCCGCCTGGCAACGGGCACGCACCCAATCGCTCGTCAGTTGCAGCGCTTGACCCATCGAGACTATCCGGATCCCGAAACGCGCGATCGGGCGCGCAGCACTTGGCTGCCTCACGCGCTCACCTGCCAAGCTCTGGCCGACCTCGAGCTCTGCGCAACCGAGTCCGTCCCGCCAACCTACGCAATGCTAATCGCAGCATTCGCCGCCAACTGGTTTAGCAGCGGGCATCCTGTGCCAAATGACTATCTTGCCACGGACGCGCAGCCAGCCGATCTCTCCTGGAGAGACTATCAGAGCATCCGCGGACCAGGAGACGGCCGCCGCCCGCCCTTGACTGAACCCTTTCAAGCTCCTTATGGGGACAGCCAATGGGACGATGGCCTCGACGACCCCGACGCCGACTGGCGCCTCCTACCCCGTGAGTTCGTTGCCGCGAAAACGCAGCCGATGCGCGCCGGTACGCCAGCTCTACGCGCCCTGTGCGCACTATCGCGCCCTGTGCGCACTATTGCGCCGCTCACGCGCACCATTATAATGGCACTGATACCCGCTCACGCGGAGTCGACGCAGCCTTATTTGGCACTGATACCCGCTATGCGGAGTTGACGCAGCCTTGAGCGCCGCCCAAGCGCACGATTCAGGCACTGATACCCGCTTTAGCGGAGTTGACGCAGCCTTGATGCGCCGCCCAAGCGCACGATTCAATCGGCACTGATACCCGCTTACGCGGAGTTGACGCAGCCTTACGCGCCGCCCACGCGCACGATTCAATCGGCACTGATACCCGCTTACGCGGAGTTGACGCAGCCTTAC
>CALGTP010000112.1 GCA_937902105.1 uncultured Actinomycetes bacterium | reverse complement strand
TATATAGGAATTCCTAAGGAATATATAGGAATTCCTAAGGAATATATAGGAATTCTTAATGAATTGTCGGCTCACACCTACCGATATGCATTATTCCATTGGTGTGTAAGTCTTGCGTGCTTTTCTTATCTCATGCAAATGCAACACAACATGATGCACTCTCAACTGATTCCCGGATTCCTTGGTTGGCTCAGTCTCACAGCCTCACTGATGATATGAATTCACATGGTGCCAGTTGTGCGATTGTAATGCAAGTTCGTTTGCTAGTTAAGTCATATGTGTCACGCACTAACAACAGTTATCAACACCACGTGGACTGGTGTGCTGTGTTGACGTGTTGATGCACAATGGCACCTAAGAGGAGATGTGGTATGGTACAAAAAGAGATATCATTTGCAGGCCAACCTGGCCAGCCTGACCAGCCTGTTCCTGCTAGTAACCATGTCCGTGGCCTGGCTCTTCCTGATAGCGAAGCGTCTAAATTCTACGATGTGAACCACGTGAAAGAGCTCCTCATACGCAACAACCACTGCCGCTGCATGAAAACTGGCGAAGAGGGGTACCTATTGAGTACCTCCTCTGACCTTGTAGATGATCGTGGTCAGGCCTTTGCGAGGGTTATGGGGAAATTCCGCTTTGATGGGAGCTCATTCATTCCGCATGCGGCGTTCCATAGCTTCTTCTCATCTCACCAGGTCACTCCAACTGAATACGATGAGCTTATATCCAAATGGCCTGATAAGGGCGGCTTTGTTGGTTGGAAGTTAACAGTCTTCGATAAAATAGATCCACCATTGTTCGTTCCAAGCAAGACTAGTGCCCAGGACTGCAGTTAACAAATTCGGGAACTCTTTACAATTTAACTGAATGATTTATTGTTTGTTGTACCTGCCGTAATAGCGCACATCGTCCATCCACCCACGACCCCTTCCAGGACGGATGGCTGAAATTCTCCATGGACGATGCTATCGACACAATTCCTGCGATGTTGGGTCCAGCCCCGGATGCAACCAAGGCCATAGCTCCGATTCCTACATCGTGGACACGGCCTACAGAGCCATTACACACTGTCGTGGTGGCCAATGAAGCTGAAGCTAACGAGGCAATTGCGACTGCTGCCACCATTGCTGCGACCGTCCCTGATGATGACGATGGTCGTGGTACGACGCAGGTGACGCAGGAATACACCACAGATGCAGTTTTACCCGCAGACGCCGCAGACGCTCCCCCAATCACCATCTCCTTATCACATGACCAAGGGGCCCAAGGGGCAGCGTCGACGGCATCATCGTCGTCCGTTCCAACAGCGAGTGCCGCAAGTGGCATTAGTCCTGAATTAAGCCCAACCGTTCTCCAACCCGTGGTGAATCAGATTGTGAACGTTCAGGATTTGGAGTGTGAAGCATCAGAGTCCGCGCCGTGTGCTGGGCAGACGAACCAAAACCTTAGCAAGGACGATGAGGGCAATGTCGATGGCTGCCATCAGAACTCGTCTCAGGCACCGCTATTGCAAGCTACGGCCGTCGTCGACAGTGATAATTGGATGGATGAGCTCCTTGAAGAAGATGAACGTATCAAAACTGGCAAAGTTCAATCAGGTAGGTTCTTTGTTTGTTTTATAGATGGCTAGTATTTTTGCATATTTCATATTTGTGTTAGTGCGTACTCCAGAATGAGTTTTTCAGCTCCAGTGCTGCGTTTCCTTGAGGTACTTGTACCGAAGATCACACAGAGCCCACACCTCAAGACGAGCGCGCTCAAACAGTTCATGGGCCGGAGCGGCGCCAGCCTGAGCCAAATCGTCTTCATCATGATCCAAAGTGTGTCCTGAATCTGAGGGATGCCCAAATGTTTCCCGATGATTTTCTTGACCGTATTCTTGGATCATCTACTACAGTTACTACAGCGACTGGGTCACCTACCAAATCATTGGGTTCAGGATCATCAACGTTTCCGGACGCAGAATGTTTGCAAGACATGTCCATAGACGCACTTGCAGATCTGATAGAGGATGACTCAATCAGTTCGGCTTTTTCAGGGGTGGCCGCTCCTGAGGTGGCTTCTCTTTTGTTCCATGATGCTGTGCAGCGTCGGCTTTTGCTTATGGGTAGTCAGCGGCAACTGCGGAAACCCAAGATACTTGGGTTCATTGAGTGGGATAGGGAGTGCATAGAGGAGCTAAAGTTGTTGGCTGCCGAACATGATGCTTGCATTCACACCAATATTGCGGAGTTCTTCAAACCAGAGTTGAAAGAAGTGATTGAACAACTCCGACTTCGACCTAGCTTAGCATTGGAAGTTCTTGGACCGATAGTGAAAGCTGGGAACGCTGTTCGAGGATGCGCACGCTGCGTAGTGCACTCCACAGGCAAGAATATGTTCAAAATGTGTCATTTGAAGGTTGCCAAGCGACACGTTGCAGGGACCTCATGTACCGCACACTCATCGCAGGGCAACCAACTGGGAGCCTTGGACGAGACTATCTTGTACTTCTTAGCGTGGTGTGGCCTTCGCATCCATCTGCAAGAGGCCGACGTCACACAGGAAAACGTCAGTGGCTTCCCAACGGGGCCGCTGCTAGTTCGCATGCTAGGGCATCTGTACTTCATAGAAGCTTGCGACCTGGACCCGACAGAGTTTGGGCAACTTGATCGCACACACACACGATGACCTAACTCTGAATTTGTATTACAGTACCAGTGTACGACATGATCTACTCCAATTTATACCCACACCCCCCCCACCCACCCTACCACACACACATGTCACCTATCGTTTCTTTCTCCGCATGCTGCGGCCAAGCTCCTTACAACTACATTGGCAATTCTGACAAATTCTGCATTTACAAGCGCATCACAACCCATGGTCAGGACACACCCATGCAATTGCGCTGGACGAGCAATTATGAGCATGAACACGGCATTTAATTTTTGATCTGTTCAGTGACCTGCAGCCTTGTAAAACCAATTGCCAAGGTACTCATCAGCACGCCTTCGCAGATGGCATCGCATGCGCCACAAATTCAAGATCATCGCAGAGGTCAGTCCCTTCTCAAGGTTCAACCTTCTTTTCCGACGGGCATGTTTTATGTCCTGGAGGGAATATTTCATCATGCACCATTTTCAGGATGGGGTAGTCGCAGATGAATTCAACAAGGAACTCAGCTGGGGCATTCAGAGGCAATCAAGCATGTCACACCCAAATATCCATTTGTGTGTTCAGTACAGCCTGCCAGTCGTCTCTGATGCGATGGATTCGATAGATGCCTATGGTGGCTGTTCGAAGGATATGGGGGTTATGCTTAACATTTACACACACCTGTGCAAATGTGAATCGCATGTGCACTGATCTGGCGTTCACTTGTGGTTCAGTTTGTAAGATGATTGTTTTTTTTGGAGTGACCCTCAATTTTGACAGTGGGGACAAACTAAAAACTACGAATCCTGCAAACAGGGTGAGGCGGGGAGGTGGGTGGCTTCTTTAATCGGACGCCTGATTAGGAGCCTTTCTTTGCAGCGCTGAATGCTACAGAGATCCGCTTCAAGAAGGAGTATGATGCCAAGTGGCCAGGCATGGCCCATCAACTCAATCAACGACCCGGTGCGTATGGCCTTCACGCAAATTCGTTGTTCTTGCACACGCTCATAGCCAACATGGGGCTCATCTTCGTAGACAAAGTCCACGACCTTGACAACAGCGGGCTGCCGTTAGATTTTGACAGCAGCAGTGGCCGATCTTGTGGGCGCTGGCTATTTGGAACTGAGGCATGCCTTAGCCAGGGCTTTCCGGTTCATCCAGTATTCAATAAGACTTCCCAGCTTTGCTCTTACAATTTTCCGCGGGAGGACCGTAAGATGCGGCAAGTCTGCAAACAAATGGGCAACAGCATGCACACTATAATGCCATTCATCGTGAATTTGCACGGCATGATGTGTTGGCGTGCTGCGCCTATCGACAGGACGATGTGAGGGCATGGGGTCATTGCGTCAGTGTTTGTCTTCGGGTTTCTGTCAACAACACTGACTGGACTGACTGACATGTAAGCTGATGCGCTCCTTGACTTCAACTTCAACAATCAACGTGTCGACGACAAACACATTTAACAAACGTGAATCCTGAAGGAGTTGATTCTTTTGTTTGTGTTCGTGACTAAACCATTAGTGTTCATGGACATTTCACATGCACATAACAATCACTTCCTAGCTACAACACGGTCTGGTGAATAATGTTGACTGAACTCTTGAAGTCCTGGACTAGGATTGTCTCGGAGGTCTCAATGTTTACTTCCGTGCTCGATTTGTCTTCGAAATCCTCAGCTTTGAAGCGGTGCCACAAGCAAGCCGACAGCAGTGGTGGCGCATCCTCCACATCTACCCCAACAGTGATAGCAACAGCAGGTTGCAAAAAAACGAAAGGGGCGAACAATAGGAATGACAATACGAACCTTGCAACATCCTCCAAAGCACCCAAGGCTGCCCCACAACCAAAGCCGAAGGCAAAGACAAGAACTACGAAACAGGATAAGAAGGAGAAGGGCAGTCACACCAAACAGTGATTCAAAGCTGTGATGCAAAGGTTCATGCAGCATGCAGCGCTATGTGATGTGACGCGGTCACAGTTTTGCTCAGCTCGTAGGCTTGTGGCCATGGCCGCCACGTGCTACAGTCACACCTGCAATGTTCAGTGTAGTCTTTCGGTGTATTATGACACAATCAAAACGAATATTTGTCGTGTCTGGGCTGGATTCTGATAATCAAATGACATATGTCGTTAGTT
>CALGTP010000111.1 GCA_937902105.1 uncultured Actinomycetes bacterium | reverse complement strand
ACAATCTTACAGGAGCGTCGGCTCCTAAAAATGAGTGCCCAATGCCCCACCAAAGGCAAAACGAGCCAGTACAACTGCTACATGCTCACTCATAGATTGCAAACCACACCGGGTAGCCACTTTGCTATAGTGGATAGCGGCACACCTATTCACATTGTATTCGACCACCTCTTCGTGTCCAACACAAGAGACGATCATACACCGGTGACCGGCTTCAGCGGTAACGCAAGCCGAGCAACGCACAGAGGAGATATGACCGCCAGAGTGCGTACCGACAACAATACATACATCAACCTTGTCGATGTAAACTCTACCCTGGTAGTACCCGATTGCGTACGCCGCCTGTACTCAGTAAGGCAGGCGACACATAAAGGATATAAAGTCCTCCTAGACTCACACAAACCCGGACTGTGGGTATGTGAGCACTTCATACCATTCGTCAACGACCCAGACACGAACCTCTGGCTTCTTCCTTTGTTCCCCCCCACCTCGAAAGACAACGGGATCTATCCTATTCCAAGCTACAACGCAGCAGCTCTTCCTAAGCCTGCCATAGATATCCCTGACGAACTCCAAAGCCTACGTCAACAATGGCTAATGGAACATCATCGCCTAGGACATCCTTCACAGAAACGGCAAGCTGCGCTGGAAGTCGACGGCCAGACAAAACCAAAGGTCCCAAAGCTAACATGTCCTACATGCTTGGCTTCTAAAGCCCGGAAAAGCAATCGCCCATCCGCAAGCACCAAGGAAGACAGATCAACCGTCCCATGGGAGGACATCCACAGCGACCTCAGCGGCAAAATATCCACACAATCCGCACGAGGGTACAAATACTTTGTGGTCTTCGTATGCACCTACACGGGCGCCAAACACGTCGAATTCCTTGCCCACAAGAACCACTTCATCCATGCGTACCGTCGCCTGGTCATCGAGCTGGGAGCTCACCCAAAGACATTCAGGACCGACCAAGGCACCGAATATCTGAACAAGGAGATGACAGCACTTCTAGAGACCAACTACGTACGTCATGTAGTAGCTGCTGTCAACGAACACTACAGCAACGGCGTAGCCGAGCATGCGGTACACACGATCCGAACTACCGCAAAGGCCATGCTCCTACACGCCAATATTCCAAAGAAATATTGGTGCTACGCAATCTCCCACGCCACCTATCTCAACAACATGACCACGCCATCGCGCGCCGACCGTACCAAGACCATATACGAAATACTCTTCAGGCGGAAGCCCGACATCACAAGAATTCCGCCCTACGGTGCATTCACATGCATATACAAAGAGCGACGCGACCTGAAGGACCAGAGCTTCGGGCTCACAAGCATTCAAGGAGCCTTCATCGGCATAGCCTACCACAGGAAAACCCTCGGCTACTGCATTACAGACGGCATGAAAGTATCGTGTACAAGGCACCACATTGCCTTCGACCCATACCTCTATCCTTTCAAGCTGAATGCCACCACGCCTCCAGCGTGGCAAACATTCCACAACCTCACCACGGGAAAGGCACAAGCAGCTATCCAAGACTTCCCCACTCCACAGACGCAAATGGACCTACCACACACGGCGGAACTACTGGACAACTCAGACGAATCTGACTTCGATCCAGAAGTACCAGCCCCGGCGAACACGTCAGTGGAGATTGACGACATGCAACCTGGCCTGATAGACTCAGATAGCGACGAAGAACACATGGTCCCTGCTGTGCCAGAACCGCCCATGCCCACTGGCCGCTCGACCAGGGTGCGTCAAGCACCTGTCTCCTTCAAAGCACCTGCCAAACAGACAAAATATCAGCGCTACAATTCTGACGCAGACTTCCGCACAACACGCGACGCACTCGTCAACACGAAAGTACGCAAGTACTTCCCAGGATACGGTACATTCCAAGGCATCATCACATCGTACTACCCGATAACAGATAACTTTCACATACTGTACGACGACGGCGACGAGGAAGTAGCTACCTACGATAGTCTCCAAAAATACATCGAAGGCACTCCAGAGTACGACCAAGAGCACCAAGCAGCTCTCGCCCTATCAGTCTCTCTAGACGCAGCCATCACAAGCGCAGCTACTATGACATCGTATGATAAGGAGCCTAATCACTACAAAGAAGCAATGCGAGCGCCCGACAGTGCACAATGGCGCGCAGCCTGCGACGTCGAAATGAAAAAGCTCCGCGAACGAAACTGCTGGACAGTCGTCAGACGCGCCGACATCCCGAAAGGGACACGCGTCATGGGAGGACGATGGACATTCAAATACAAACGGGACGAGACAGGAGCCCTCTCCAAGGTCTCTCATCGCAGCCGTTATGTAGCAAAGGGCTTCACCCAAATCAAGAACGTTCACTACTTCGAAAGCTTTGCCCCCGTAGCATCCTTCGTCACACTCCGCCTAGTCTTCGCCCTAACGGCACTCCCGCACTTCCACGTCAATCACTACGACGTGTCAGTGGCTTTCATCGAAAGCGAACTCGATGACAGTACCCCACCCGTCTACTGCGAATGCGCAGAAGGATACGAAGATCCTCGCGAGTACGTGTACCTACTGCAGAAAAGCCTATACGGCATGATACAGAGCCCGAGGGCCTGGTATCAACTGTGGTGCACGATCTGCACGTCATTTGGCCTACAGAGACTCGTCACCGACGGATGCGTACACATCAAGTACGTGAACAACAAGAAAAACACGCAGCAACAGCCTGAGATAAATCTAAACAATCTGGCCAAGCTCCTCAAAACTTTGCCTATCCATGATCGCATTTATCCTGATTGCCCTCACGACACAGCCATCATCATCGTGGTCACATACGTCGACGACAACCTCGTCTTCACCAACTGCGAAACTATGCGCCAACAGTTTGCAGCCCACTGCAACAAGCGCGTTCGCTTCAACGACGAAGGACCCGTTCGCTGGTACTTGGGCACACAATACGACCGCGATCCAATCACAGGAGCCGTCAGCGCCTCACAAGAGCTGTACATCAACAAGCTCCTGACACGCTGGCATATGCTGGACTGCAATCCCACTAAGATACCTTGCTCAGGCAAGCTAGATGAGATCCTGACATCTCTTCAACAGGTACCTGCCACTCCAAACCCGGCCCTGCTCAAAGAATACAAGGAGCTAATCGGCAGCCTACTCTTCCTTCAAACCGGCACGATCCCCGAGATCAGCTGGATCGTATCCGTCCTCGCACGATACATGACCAAAGCCGGCGAACCACACATGGCAGCAGCGAAAAAGGTACTCAGGTACCTTCAATCACGCAAAAAGATACCTCTCAAATGGAGCGCTACAGAGAACGCCCTGCCTGGCGTTATTCACGGCTACGCAGACGCTTCCTTTGCAGACATCCCGGACACCCGCCTGTCTTCAATAGGTTACGTTTTCCTCGTCAACGGCGGCGCCATCTCCTGGCGCTCTACGAAGACACCACTACAGGTCCTCAACGCCGCCGAAGCAGAAATCGTAAGCCTCAGCTCTGCCGCGCAAGAATGCCTCTTTCTTCGAAAACTCTGCATCGAAATGGGCTTCCATCAACATCGCCCTACGATCATCTACGAAGACTGTGAAGCAGCCGTCGCTCTCTCTAACGAGACGCGCTTCAGAAAACGCTCAAAACACATTGCCCTCCGCTGGCACTTTATCGCAGAGCGTCAAGACCCTCAGGTCGCCGACCTCAAAGTCATCCACCGGCGTCGCACCAAGATGCTCGCCGACATTTTTGCGTCACCACGTGCCGCACCAACTTTCATCGCATTTCGCGATCATATCCTCGGACACAGGTCCGCGTTCGTGGCTGATGACGACGAGTAATTACTCTCTCATCTGTGAGAATGCGTGGACGCACCATCTCTCACTACGGATCTCCGGGTCCGGGGCTCCGTGCCTCAGCCAGCGAATCTGACGTCGCCTTTCAAGCTCCTGCAGCTTCGAATTTCAGCCGACCTCTCCGATCATACGAACAACCTCCACACAGTCATCGCTTTCATAGCGAGGAGGAGGGAAACGCTAACGCAAGTCAAAAGCAAAACGTCAACCCAAATACAACACAACGGACTGCGCTGATCCCGCACAACCGCTGATCCCCGGCACAAAGCCAGGAGGAGTGTAAAATACACACACTAAAAGCTACATCCAAAGCTTATATCTAGACTGACAATATCACCATGATGCTCTCAAAGTATCAACGGTAATAACGATGGTTTTAATGGCTCATCCTTTCCATCACTACAACTCCGGCTCTCGCCGCGACGTTATCAACAATACGATGGTTTACTTTTTCCATCGCCGCGACATTATCGACAACACGATGGTTTACTTTTTCCATCAACCGCTATAGAAACCCATGACCTCTAGACTACGTAGTTCTCCTATACACCTTCTCTCACCTCCACGAGCTTCTTCAACGAGGAGGAGTGATGAAACCAAACGAAAGCAAATCCGCTAAAGACACCCTGTGTCGGTGATAGAAACAGAGAAACAATCTAGAGATTA